>JBDNBC010000060.1:0-10365 GCA_039768115.1 Oceanococcaceae bacterium | reverse complement strand
GCAGTGTCAGGTCCAGCGCGCTGAGAGTGGCCGGATCCACCGCAATGCGGATTTCCTCAGCGGGCAGGCCCAGCGTGCGGATCTCGTCGACGCCCAGGGCCAGCAGATCACGCTCCATTTGCCGCGCGTAGGGGGCAAGTTCCTCGCGGTCGGGCAGGCCGGTCAGCACGACGCGTGCGATCAGCTCCCGGTTTTCCAGGATCGTGATGGTCGGCCGTTCGGCGCTTTCCGGCAGATTGCGGATGCTGTTGATGCGCTGCTCGATGTCATCGGCGGCCGCGTTCAAGTCCACGCCATCATCAAAGCGCATCCACACATTGGACACACCCTGCATGGAAATGGATGACAGCTCATTAATGCCCGGCACGGTACGCACCCGGTCTTCGACCACTTCGGTAATGGCCGTTTCGATGTCTTCAGCGCTGGCGCCCTCCCAAACGATTGATAACCGAATGAAATCGATATCAAAAGTGGGGAAAAACTGCGTATTGAGTTTGGCCAGCCCCCACAAACCGCTGAGTATCATCATGACCATCAACAGGTTCGCGGCCACCGGGTGGCGGGTGAAGGTGCTGATCCAGCCGCGGGGCTCACTGGTTTCGGCCTCCACCAGAGTGTCCGGCAGAGCGGCTGTGTCCAGCGGGGGCGCGGATTGTGCGGTGTCTGCCGGGGACGGGGGCGCGGTGGTGTCCGTCGCCGGCGGTCGCGGGTTATCCGTCATGGCGCATCCTGCTCAATGAGGCTGACCGCCAGCCCGCTGCTGGCGTTGGCCAGATGGGTGGTCAGAATGACATCACCGTTCCGCAATTCCGGATGCGAAATCACGACCCCCGTGCCGCGTCGACCGTGCACCGTGACGCGTAACGACTCAAGCCGACCGTCGACAACGCGAAAGATGCGTGACAGATCGTAGAGCCCCGATTCGGGGATCACTACGGCTGAATCCACTGCGCCCAGTTCGACCTGTAGCGGCAGTCGAAGGCCCATCGGTACAGGCGTATCGCCACGCAAACCGAACCAGGCCTGTACGGCACCGCCGCGCGACTCACCTCCGAGCCGGCGGAGCACAAGGTTGAGCGTCTGTCCGGCATATTGCGCCGTCGCCCGAGCGGGGTCGCCGGCATCGAGCGTGGCCTGCAGGTCGCCCAGGTGACGGGTTGGCACATCGGCCACCATTTCGACCTCGGTCACGTCGTACAGCGCGATCAGGGTTTGGCCGACAACGACTCGTGCGCCTTCCTCGACCAGCACATTGGTCACGACGGCATCGAAGGGGGCACGAATCTCGGTGCGCTCCAGCTGCAGTTCGGCCGCTTGCAAGCGCGCCTCGGCTGCGGCGAGCTGCGCACGGGCCTGCTGTTCGCGTGCCGGCTGCAGGGCCACCGCCTGCTCGCGCGAGGCCAGCGTCTGCAGGGCACGTTGATGGTTCTGCTTGCCCTGATCGAGCGCCGTTTCGGACAGCACGCCGCGTGTGCGCATGCGTACCTGTCGGGCGAGTTCGGCTTCACTGAGCTGGGCCATCTGACGTTCCCGCGCCAGGTCGTCCCGCTGTGCCTGCGCCTGAGCCTGTTCCAGGCGCAGATTGGCTTCGGCCTGGGCCAGCTCGGCTTGCGCCTGCGCACGCGCCACATCAGCATCGCGCGGATCCAGGGCAATCAGCAGCTCGCCACGGGCTACGCGCTGGCCTTCCCGGGCGAGCACCTGCATGACTTCCGCGGTCACGGCGGCCACCATCGTGGGCCGATTCGCGCTGTCGGCCGCCGCAATGAGGGCCAGTTCGGGCGGAATACGCGCCGGGCTCACCACTTCGGTACGCACACTGAATCGCGTCTCCTGCGCGGTCGCGACCGCCGGTTCGGGGCGGGTGGCTTTGAGCAGAACAAAGATGCCAACCGCCGCGGCCACCAGCAGAAGACTAAGCAGATTTTTTCGGGTCTTCACGACAGGTGTCTCTTGATCATGGTGGTTTGTGTGGTGGGCGTTCGGTTCAATGGCTGCCGACAGCCTGGGCCAGCAGATGGAGTCCACTGTCCCGCGAGGGCGCCTGCAAAATCGCCAGCCGCTCCCCGCGGGGCATGTGTAGCGATTCCAGCCACGCGGCGAGATGCTTGCGGAACACCCGCAGCCCCAGCTGTTCACCGTAATGCGCATCCACGGCGTCGGCGTGCGCATTCACCCATGGCAACATCGCCGCGGCCCGTGGCATCGGCGGAATCGGTCGCCCGTCCAATGCGGCCCGAATCTGCCCGAATATCCACGGTTGCCCCAGGGCCGCGCGCCCGACCATGACCCCATCAGCGCGGGTGTGTTCCAGCACGCGCAGGGCGGATTCTGCCGAGGTGATGTCACCGTTGGCGATGACCGGGATGCTGACGGCACCGCAAACATCCCGGATGGTCTGGTATTCCGCCTCGCCGCGATACATGTCGGCGCGTGTGCGCCCATGCACCGCTATGGCGGCCAGGCCGGCGTCCTCGGCCAGCTCGGCCAGCGCTACGGCGTTGCGCCAGCCGCGGTGCGGCCCGGTGCGCATCTTTACCGTCACCGGCACGGACACGGCCTCGCGCACGGCGGCAAAAATTGCCGCTACGCGCCCGGGGTCAGCCATCAGCGCCGAACCACAGGCCTTCTTCCGGACTTTTTTCGCCGGACAGCCCATATTGATGTCGATGACGTCGGCGCCCGCCGCAACATGATCACGGGCACCCTGGGCCAGAATCTCTGGCTCGGCGCCGGCGAGCTGCACGATCCACGGCCGTGGCTCGTCCTGCGCATGTTTGCGGCGCTGAAATTTGCTGCGCTGCGCGTCGTCGGCATCGGCGGCCGTCATCTCGCCGTAACAGAGATCCGCCCCGAACTGCCGACACAGATGGCGCATCGGCGCGTCGGTCACGCCGGCCATGGGCGCCAAAATGACGGGTGTCGCAATACCGTGGATGGCGGGCATGACGCGCGGGCTGGGAATAACAGACGTCATTGTAATCCGGCGCGCCCGATCGCCCGGGCGTCTGCGTCGTTTACGAGCTGATCGAACTCCGCGCCGGGGGCGAAGCCGGGAGTCAGACGTTATACTTCGACAGGTCACGGGGCCCGACCCCGTTTTTTTGTGTCTGAAAGGAATGATTGCAACGTGACACCCGCGATCCTGGCATTGGCTGACGGCACCCACTTCGTCGGCCAGGGCTTCGGCGCCGAAGGGCTAGCCAGTGGCGAAGTCGTCTTCAATACCGCGCTGACTGGTTATCAGGAAATCCTCTCTGATCCCTCCTATGCGCGACAGCTGGTCACCTTGACCTATCCTCACATCGGCAATGTCGGCTGTAACGAGGAGGACATGGAGTCCGCTCAGTTCCATGCCGAAGGCTTGATTTTGCGCATGCCGCCGCGCACGCCGGCCAACTTTCGCGCGCAGCGCTCGCTGCCCGAGACCATGGAGGCCTTCGGTCGCGGTGGCATCTGCAACATCGATACCCGGCGGCTGACCCGCATCCTGCGCGATCGTGGCGCCCAGAATGGCGCGCTGCTGGTGGGCGATGGCAGTGTGGCCGACGCCGTGGCTGCGGCCCAGGCCTTCGCCGGGTTGACCGGCGCCAACCTGGCGGACGGCGTCAGCTGTGCGCAGCCGCATCCATGGACGGATGGCTTGTGGCGGCAGACGTCGGTTGATCCTGTCGCGCATGTCGTGGTGTATGACTTTGGCGTCAAGCGCAATATCCTGCGCGAGTTGGTCAGTGCCGGATGCCGCGTGACGGTGGTGCCCTCAACGCTGCCGCTGGACGATGCACTGGCCCTGAAGCCCGACGGCGTGATGCTGTCCAACGGCCCGGGCGATCCGCAACCGGTTGTGAATGGCATCGCCGTCGCCCGTGAACTGCTGGCCCGGCGCATCCCTACGATGGGCATTTGCCTTGGTCACCAGATTTTGTGTCTGGCGGCGGGCGCGACGACGGTGAAAATGAAATTCGGCCACCACGGTGCGAATCATCCGGTGCAGGACCTGCGCACGGGGCGGGTGGCCATCACCAGTCAGAATCACGGTTTTGCCGTGGATGACGCGAGCCTGCCCGCGGGCCTTGAGGCGACACACCGCTCGTTGTTCGACGGCAGCTTGCAGGGCGTGACCCATCGCGATGCGCCGGCGTTTTCCTTCCAGGGCCATCCGGAAGCCAGCCCGGGCCCGCATGACCTCAGCCCGCTGTTTACGCAATTCGTCGAGATGATGGGCCGCTAAATAGCGCCCCCTGACCCTTGTCCATCGCACACGCGTCCGCGGCACTGCTGGGTGTCGGGCGAGACCACTGAAAGACCATGCCAAAACGAACTGATATCGAATCCATCCTCATCATTGGCGCCGGCCCCATCATCATCGGCCAGGCCTGTGAATTCGATTACTCCGGGACGCAGGCCTGCAAGGCGCTGCGCGAGGAGGGGTACCGGGTGATTCTGGTCAACTCGAACCCGGCGACCATCATGACCGACCCGGATGTGGCCGATGCGGTGTACGTCGAGCCGGTGAACTGGAAAATGGTCGAGAAAATCATCGCCAAGGAGCGCCCGGACGCCCTTCTGCCCACGATGGGCGGGCAGACCGGTTTGAATTGCGCACTCGATCTGGCTCGTGAAGGAGTACTGGCCAAATACGGTGTCGAGATGATCGGCGCCTCGCGTGACGCCATCGACACGGCCGAAGACCGCCAGAAGTTCCGCGTGGCAATGGACGAAATCGGTCTTGAGTCGGCGCGCAGCGGCATTGCTCACACCATGGCCGAAGCCTGGGCGGTGCAGGAGCAGGTCGGGTTTCCGGTCATTATTCGTCCGTCTTTTACCCTGGGCGGCAGCGGCGGCGGGATCGCCTACAACCGCGATGAGTTCGAAGACATTGTCAGCCGAGGCTTGGACTTATCGCCGAATAATGAGGTTCTACTTGAAGAATCTCTGCTGGGCTGGAAAGAGTTTGAGATGGAGGTCGTGCGTGACCGCGCCGATAACGCCATCATCGTCTGTGCGATCGAAAACCTCGACCCGATGGGCGTTCACACCGGGGATTCCATCACCGTCGCGCCGGCGCAGACGCTAACCGACAAGGAATACCAGATCATGCGCAACGCCTCGCTGGCGGTGCTGCGCAAGATCGGCGTGGAAACCGGCGGTTCGAACGTGCAGTTCGCGGTCAATCCGGCGGATGGGCGCTTGATCGTTATCGAGATGAACCCACGGGTGTCGCGCTCGTCCGCGCTGGCGTCCAAGGCCACGGGCTTTCCGATTGCCAAGGTGGCCGCCAAGCTGGCCGTTGGTTACACCCTGGATGAACTGGCCAACGAAATCACCGGCGGTCAGACGCCGGCATCGTTCGAGCCGAGTATCGATTACGTCGTCACCAAGATCCCGCGCTTTACCTTCGAGAAATTCCCGGCCGCCGACGACCGTCTGACCACGCAGATGAAATCGGTGGGCGAGGTGATGGCCATCGGCCGCAGCTTCCCCGAATCGCTGCAGAAGGCCCTGCGCGGGCTGGAAATCGGCAGCAGCGGCTTTGAAACCCAATTGACCGGGGACGAAGACGATGCGCTGACGCTGATCCGTGAACAGATCGGCGTCGCCCGCGCCAAGCGCCTGTGGTGGGTTGCCGACGCCCTGCGGCATGGCGTAACCGAGGCCGAAGTCCATTCCATTACCGGCATCGACCCGTGGTTTGTCGAGCAAATCGCCGACATCATTCGGGCCGAGGCGGCGCTGGCCGGGGCATCGTTGGATAGCCTGGATCGCACCGGCTGGTATGCGCTGAAGCAGCAGGGCTTTTCGGACCGGCGCCTGGCGCAACTGCTTGGCAGTCGTGAGGCCGAGGTGCGCCAGGCCCGACAGGCCGCCGGCGTCCGCCCTGTTTTCAAGCGGGTGGACACCTGTGCCGCCGAATTTCCGACTGATACCGCTTATCTCTACTCGACCTACGACGAAGAGTGCGAGGCGCAGCCTACTGACAAGCGCAAGATCATGGTGCTTGGCGGCGGCCCGAACCGGATTGGGCAGGGCATCGAATTCGACTACTGCTGCGTGCACGCAGCATTGGCCCTGCGCGAGGATGGCTATGAAACCATCATGGTCAACTGCAATCCAGAAACGGTCTCGACCGATTTCGACACCTCTGATCGCCTGTATTTCGAGCCCCTGACGCTGGAAGATGTGCTCGCCGTTGTGGACGTGGAGAAGCCCGAGGGCGTGATCGTGCAGTTCGGCGGGCAGACGCCATTGAAGCTCGCCCGCGCGTTAGAGGCCGCCGGCGTTCCGATCATCGGCACCAGCCCGGATTCGATCGATCTGGCTGAGGACCGCGAGCGCTTCCAGAAGCTCGTTGGTGAGCTCAAGCTCAATCAGCCGCGCAATCGCATCGCGATGTCAGCCGAACAAGCCTTGACCATGGCCGAAGACGTCGGTTTTCCACTGGTGGTGCGGCCGTCGTATGTGCTGGGGGGGCGCGCGATGGAGGTCGTCTACGATATCGAAGACCTCGCGCGATACATGAAAGAAGCAGTACAAGCCTCTGAAGATGCGCCTGTTCTTCTGGATCGGTTTTTGGAAGCCGCCATCGAGGTCGATGTTGATGCCGTCAGCGACGGGGAGACCGTCGTCGTCGCTGGGATCATGGAACACATCGAGCAGGCCGGCGTGCATTCCGGCGATTCCGCCTGCTCACTGCCGCCGTATTCGCTGGCCCCGGGAATGGAAGCCCGGCTGATCGAGGATGTGCGCGCGCTGGCGCGGGCGTTGAATGTGTGCGGCCTGATGAATACCCAGTTCGCGATTCAGGGCGACAACATTTACCTGCTTGAGGTCAATCCGCGGGCGGCGCGGACAGTGCCCTTTGTGTCCAAGGCCATCGGGGCGCCGCTGGCCAAGATCGCCGCGCGCTGCATGGTGGGTCAAAGCCTGGCGGCGCAAGGCTTCACCGCCGCGGCCCGGCCCGATTACTTTTCGGTGAAGGAGTCGGTCTTTCCCTTCAACAAATTCCCCGGTGTCGACCCGATCCTCGGCCCGGAAATGAAATCCACCGGGGAGGTCATGGGGGTGGGGCGGACGTTCGGCGCGGCCTTTGGCAAGGCGCTGTTGGCTGTGGGCAACGATGTGCCGACCCGCGGCGGCGTGTTACTGTCGGTACGCGACGAAGACAAGCCGGAGGCCATCCGCATTGGCCGCCACCTGCATGCCAAGGGTTTCCGGATCTGGGCGACGGGGGGCACGGCGCAGGCGCTCAAGACCAACGATATTCCGTGCGAATCCATCAACAAGGTCAAAGAAGGGCGCCCGCATTGCGTCGATCTCATCAAGAATGGTGAGGTGGCGCTGGTGGTCAACACGGCGTCCGGCAAGAAATCGATCGCGGAATCACATTCCATACGCGCAGCGGCGATCGCCCAGAAAGTGGTGTACTTCACAACCGTGGCTGGCGCATGGGCCACCTGTCTGGCGATGGACCACCGCGATGACATCGATGTCATCGCCCTGCGCGAACTGCATCAGGAGTTGAACGCATGACCAAGACACCCATCACATTGCGCGGCGCGGACCTGTTGCGCGAAGAGCTCAAACGCCTGAAGGGCGTTGACCGTCCCAAAGTGATTGCCGATATCGCCGAGGCTCGCGCCCATGGCGACCTGAAGGAAAATGCCGAATACCATGCGGCGCGTGAGCAGCAGGGGTTTATCGAAGGGCGCATTCAGGAAATCGAAGCCAAGCTGGGTACGGCCCAGGTGATTGACGTATTGACGCTGCCGAAGACAGGCAAAGTCGTTTTCGGTACGACGGTGGATCTGGTCGATGTCGACACCGATGACGAGATGACCTATCAAATCGTCGGTGAGGACGAGGCCGACGTTAAAAACGGGCGAATTGCCTTTTCCACGCCCATCGCGCGAGGCTTGCTCGGTAAGGCTGAAGGCGATGAAGTCAGTGTCGATGTGCCCGGAGGAACGCGCACCTTCGAGATTCTGGGCGTGCGCTACGAATAACGATGGCGTCTCTGGCAGAGCGTGATCTGGCCTGCGTGTGGCATCCCTGCACGCAGATGAAGGATCACGAATCCGTGCCGCTGGTGGAAGTGGCGCGCGGCGAGGGGGTGTGGCTTTACGACACCGCTGGCCGGCGCTATCTCGATGCCGTCAGCTCGTGGTGGGTCAATATTTTTGGCCACGCCGAGCCGCGTATCGCCGAAGCCATCGCTGCCCAGGCGCGTACGCTGGAGCACGTGATCTTTGCCGGTCACACCCATGAGCCGGCGGTGCGTCTGGCAGAACGTCTGTTGCGTTTGACACCGCCCGGTCTCGGCAAGGTGTTCTTCGCCGATAACGGTTCATCGGCCGTCGAAGTGGCGCTGAAGATGAGCTTTCACTACTGGCGGCATCGAGGCCAGCAGCGCACCACCTTTGTGCACCTCGACCATGGCTATCACGGTGAAACGCTGGGTGCGCTCGCGGTCAGCGCGGTCGGGTTGTACAAAAGCACGTACGAGCCACTGCTGATGCAGGCGCTGCAGACACCGGCCCCGGATCGTCGTCGCCCGGATCGGGAGGCGGACATCGATCAATGTCTGGCCGCATTGGAAGAGCTGCTGCAGCGTGAGGCCGGGTCCATCTGCGCGTTGATCCTCGAGCCGCTGGTACAGTGCGCCGCCGGGATGCGAATGCATGAAGCCCGATTCGTGCAGGGCGTGGCCGCTCTTTGCCAGCGCTATGACGTGCACGTTATCGCCGATGAGATCGCGACGGGCTTCGGTCGCACCGGGACGATGTTCGCCTGCGAGCAGGCCAGCATCACGCCGGACTACCTGTGCCTGTCGAAGGGGCTGACCGGCGGGTTTCTGCCGCTGTCGGTGGTGGTCACGCGCGATAGCATCTACGAGGCTTTCTACGCCGACTGGGCCGAGCAGAAAGCCTTTCTGCATTCACACTCCTACACCGGCAACCCGATCGCCTGTGCGGCGGCCAATGCGGTGCTCGATATTTTCGAAGCCGAGCCGGTGCTCGAGCGCAATATGGCGCTGGGGGCCGCGCTGGAGCAGGAACTACGCGCCCAATTGCAGGATCACCCCCGGGTCAACCACATCCGCAGGCAGGGCATGGTGCTAGCGCTTGACATGCAGCAAGACGCGCGGCGCGGTGTGCCGTTCCCGGCGCACGAACGGCGCGGGTTGCGTGCTTATCGCTTCGGGCTGGAGCGCGAAGCGCTGCTGCGGCCACTGGGCGACACCATGTATCTGATGCCACCCTACGTGCTGACCCCGGAGCAGGGACAGCAGCTGGTCCACACCCTGGCCGCGGCCGTGAGGCACGCCACTCGCGACGCAAAGGCCGATGACTAAGCGCAGCCGCTCGTCGAGCCGCTGGCTGGAACGACAACGCCGCGATCCATTTGTTCGTCAAGCGCAGGGGGACGGATGGCGGTCTCGCGCCGCATACAAGCTGGCGCAGATCGACAAGCGTGACAGCATCATTCGTGCGGGCATGACCATCATCGACCTCGGTTGTGCGCCGGGTGGTTGGGCTCAGTACGCCCTGAAAAAGATGAAAGGGAACGGTCGGGTACTTGGTCTTGATTTGTTGCCGACCGAGCCGCTGGCGGGTTTGCAGGTCTACCAGGGCGACTTTCAGGAGCCGCAGGCTATCGACTGGATAGCCAATGAACTGGGTTCGACCCGCTACGCTGACCTTGTTATGAGCGATATGGCCCCCAATATCAGTGGCAATAGGTTGCGTGATCAGGCGCAGAGTCTCGAGCTCATCAATCAGGCGGTGGCCTTTTGTGAGCAGTGGCTGGTGCGCGATGGCGATCTGCTGTTCAAGGCCTTTCAGGGTGAGGATCTTCCGGACCTTGTTGACGGTCTGAAGGGCACATTCCGGCAGGTGCTCTGGCGCAAACCGGAAGCGTCGCGTCAGGACAGCCGTGAGGTGTTCGTGCTGGCGCGAGGGCATCGGATGATTGACAATCACGAATGAATCTGCGGTGAACCGCAACACGGATTCGCGGTCTTTCTGACGATCGCGGCCCCAAGGAGTAAAGGTGAACGATCTGGCTAAGAACATGTTGCTGTGGGTGGTCATCGCCGTTGTGCTGATGAGCGTCTTTTCCAGCTTTTCGCAAACGCGCGGGGCAAGCGAAAGCATTGCTTATTCGCAGTTCCTTGATCAGGTCAAGAATGGCAATGTGCGCCAGGTGGCCATCGAAGGCCAGCAGATTCTCGGCGAGTCGTCAGGGGGCATGCGCTTCACGACCTACAGCCCTGAATCTGATAACACCGCCATGATCGGCACCCTGCTCGACAACAACGTGCAGATTGTCGGCCGGCCACCCCGGGGCCAACCGCTGCTACTGCAG
>JBDNBC010000059.1:0-4495 GCA_039768115.1 Oceanococcaceae bacterium | reverse complement strand
GGCTGGCCTGGTCCCAGAGCGCTTGCATGAGCGTCGCGCAATGCGACGCTGCTCTGACCTGATATCCCATGAGGTTGACCTAAGTGATTGACAAAGTGATGGGCCGGATCGGCCGTGGCTGGAACGCGTTGTTGGGTGCTTCGCTCAGAGTGTGCGGCGTCACGGGTTGCGCACTGGGCGTTGCGGGAGTGGTGCTGATGATCACGGTGTCACAGGGCCTGGTGCATTGGCCTGTTGAATGGTTGCAGTGGTATCGCGCATCGGCAGGACTTATGGCGATCTGGTTGTCAGCGACTCTCATCGTGTTGAGCGTTCTGTTCGTGATGAGCGAGGACGCGAGCCGCACGCGAAAGCTGTGGGGGTGGTCGCTGGTCGGTGTGATCGGTGCCGGTGCGGCGGCCGCGGCGCCCGTGGCCGTCAACTTGGGACTTTACGATTCGTCGGCGGTCCGATTGGTGGGCAATCGCGCCTACGTGTGCGGCGCCCTGGCGCTGGAGGCCAGAGGTGGACTGGTTGATCGCTTGGGCAAGGCCGGTCGTGGTGGGCCGTGGACGCTGGTGCTCAAGGACAATGACGGGGGACATGTATCCGCAGCGCGGAAGACCGCGGCCAAGCTCGAGGAACTAGGCGTGGAGAAAGTCGTGGCTGTCGGCCGGTGCTCAAGCGCATGCGCCCTGTTGTGGACCCTGGCACCGGAGCGGGCACTGGCCGATCACTCGGTATTGGGTTTTCACGGGCCGTTCGATCCGGGAGGCGTTCCGGATCCAGAGGAAACGCAGATTCAGATTTCTGACATGGTCAGAACTGGATTCACGGAGGAGTTTTCCAGAACGGCTGTGAGCTTCAACTGGAAGAATATGGGCTTCCTGAGTGCCGAAAGCCCGGAGTTGGTCCACGTGAAGTTCGAGCGCGTGGCGCGGGTTCCTGCTGACGCTACAGCATGCGAGTGATGGGCTAGCGCGAACGTGGTGCTGTCACTTGCGAATCGCGCTGCGGATCGCGGCGGATGTCGCGCCCCAGGACATCGAGTCAGGAACGGCAGGATCGAAGTGGCCTGCATCGGGTTGCTCGATGAGTTCGACCTGATCCCCGGTCTGGCGAGCACGAGTGGCATAGGTGTGAACCATGTCAGCCGGAACAATCGGATCCGCCAGCCCTTGGATGAAAAACTGCGTGGCCCCGATCGGCAGCAGTGAGACCGGGGAGCCGTCGCTGTAGCGCGTAGGATGCCGGTCCGGCGTTCCGCCCATCAGCTGGGCCACGGCCCGGCTGCACCCTCCGGTGTCGGCGTGAAGGTATGCCGACAGGTCGGGGATCGGCGCCAGGCCGACGACCGAGGAGATGGGCAAAGGATCCGCCTTGAACAACTCGCTGCCGGGGAGTAGGCGGTGGCGGGCTGCGAGCCACAGTGCCAGGTGTCCACCTGCCGAATGGCCTACTGCAACCGTGCGGGATACCTCCAGCTGATAGGCGCTGGAGAGGTGGCGCAGGAAGTCAGCCGCGGCTGCCACGTCCAGAAAGGTTCCAGGCCATCCGCCGCCGAGATCCCCAAGGCGCCGGTACTCGATCAACCAGGTTGCGATGCCTGCCTCGTCGGTGAGTCGATGCGCCAGATGAGCAAGATATCGGTAGTCGAACGACCGACTCCAGCACCCGCCGTGGACCAGGATCGCGACGGGAAACGGACCTCTGCCAGATGGGACTCTCAACTCACCGAACTGCTGATCCGCGGTTCCGTAGGCGATCGTCACGCCGGGGGGCGGCCCAGGACGCTCAGCGACATCTGACCAAGACAGCGCGACGTTGGGCGACCGCTCCGTCTTGCCGCAACCGGCGAGGGTGATGGCGAGCAGCAGGGGCCAGAGAAGGATCGAGCGTCGATGGCCGGAAGGATCGCAGGGGTGCATGAAAGGGTGGAGGTGCGTAGCAGGAGATGACGTCAGGAGGAGGGCGCGGAGATCGCGGCCTGCACCAACTCAACGCGATTCGGACAGGTCGGTGAGCCCGAGGTGATTGTGCCTCGCGCGCAGCGACTCAAGATCGATCGACGCCTGCAGGGCGACGGCAAGATGTTCCGACGGCCGTAGCGGCAGCGGATAGCTGTAGATGACGCCTTCGTGGGTGTCGATGATCCGGTGCTCGGCATCCGTGTGCAGGTGGAGCAGATGGGGCGAATGCGCCTTTGCGCTGTAGATGATGGGGCCGATGGCGTCGGTGGCGTTGAGATGCTGCGAATGGACGTCGGCCAAGGCGCGGGCATCGAGGCCCTTGTAGAGCGGCTGATGGATGGTCTTCATGGGCATCAGTGATGGGCTGAGGTGAAAAGACGTGCTGCTTGGGCGTCGACGCGCGCGCGACATACGCGGCACTGATGCCAGCGATCGCCGAGGGCTTCGACGACCTCAAAGGTGTCGCTGGAGTGCTCGCAGATGTTGGCGCGGTGAAGGACCGCGGCGTGGCCCGGAAGGTCTTCGCGGCTCAGCGGCGTGCCCGTCGCCGCGTCATGCAGGCGCAGGAAAGTCTTGGTGCCCTGCAGCTGGTCGGTTCGTACCGAGAATTGCTCGCCATACATGTCGTGGACTACGACTAGGGTTTGATTCGGGTTCATGGGTCTGCCTCGTGGTGGAGTCAGATTGATGGTCTCCCGCACCACGGGGAATGCAATGCGCGGCGCGGGGGGCGATGCACGGCGAACTCTGTTCGAATCGCCGGAGAGGGTGCCGCTCCCCGGGTGGGGTTTGGACCCGGCATCCAACTACGATCCCAGCTTCGCGCCGGCGCCAGTCATTCGCGACGAGCGCTTGCATGCTGGCTTGCGTGCGCGAGAGTGAATAGACGTTGACGGGTCACTTGATGGCCCCGATGCGTACATTCATTCACGCAAGGAGGGAACATGTCCACAATCGATCCCGACATCCTCGATGCAGCGGTGGCGGCGGCGCGCCAGGGAAAGGGCGGCATCACGCGCATCATCACGTCGCAGTATTTCACCTTCTATTTCGAAGGCGATGAGGTCCTTCTGACCGATGAGATGCGACTGGAGGTCGAGGCACGACTGGGTTGCAAGCTCAAAGAGAAGGTGTTCAAGGGCCTCGAAGGTGAAACGGCCCTGGTGCCCAGTCGCCGCTGAGCGCTGGCGGGCCGAAGCGTTGCGAATCTGGAATGGTTAGGTGCTGAAAATTGTGGCGGCTTCGAGAAGAATCGCGGTAGTCATCACCACATTAAGCGCAATGGATCTTTCTACCGTCGAACCCGAGGTGCACGAGGGCAGCGTTCGCAGCGATGCGCCGGAGTTCGGGCGGAAGGCAAGGCGGTCGATGCGGGATCCGCTCACGCGAATCGGAGAGGTCTACGGTTCGATGACCGTGCTGTCGGTGTTTAGCCGTCTGCGTGCCAAGGGGAAGCCGAAATTTGCGGTCTGCCGATGCGTGTGTGGCGCCCAGAAAGACGTTTCGATCGGCAACTTGGTGCAGGGAAATGTCTCGTCGTGCGGTTGCAGCAGGGTCAAGCATGGCGCGACGATCGCGAAGAACCCGACTCTGACGTACAGAGTCTGGGGCGATATCAAGAACAAATGTGTGGGCAGCCGCGTGGAGTGTCGCGGCAGCGCCGGCGCCGCCGGCTTTGTCATGCACGAGCCGTGGGTCGCAAGCTTTCCAAGGTTTCTGGCCGACATGGGAGAGGCGCCGCCAGGGTACCGATTGCTTCGTCATGACCCGATGGGAGACTTCATCCCAGGTAATTGCTATTGGGGCCCCAAGCCGGAACGGGCGCCACTGCCATCGCTGCGGGGGGTTGTCGTCGGTCGACTGACGATCCTTGAACCGGTTGATGGCAGCGAGGAGTCGGCGGCGGTGTGGCGCGCACAGTGCTCGTGCGGAACGGTGATCGAGTTGGCGACGCACATTGCGCGAACCCGATCGCGGCATTCGTGCGGGTGCATTGCGCTGGACAAGAAATCCACGACTCATGGCGCTACGGTCGGCGGTCGGCCGACGCGCGCGTACAAGATGTGGTCGTCACTGCGGCAGCGCCTGGTTCTCAAGTACGTCGATCTTCCGCCGATCGCGAAGAAGCGGGCGCCGAAATTCGATCCGCGGTGGGAATCCTTCGAGGCGTTTTACGAGGACTTGGGCGACCCGCCGGACGATGGCTACTTGCTGACGCGGGTGGACGAATGCGCGCTGCGCACTTACGCCCAGTGCTCTTCGCGCCCGGAACGCATGGTATGCATGCGGCTTGCAACACCGCTTTCGCGGGTAGTTTCGCCCGCTCTATACCCGACAGCGGTTCCAAAGCCCCAAAACTCGGGCCAGAGGGCAGTTTCGAACGTCGGCTTCTGGCCGCGTGCCGCCGGCTACAGGCGATGACTATGATCGTCGGGCCACGTGCTCACGTGGCCGGATGGCCTGTTCAGTAACAGTGGTATCCGCAGAGCACGACGTTGCTCAGTAGGTACTTCGAGGTCCCCGGACACGCTGCGAGCACGTTGGAT
>JBDNBC010000058.1:0-3821 GCA_039768115.1 Oceanococcaceae bacterium | reverse complement strand
GCAGGCGTCCTCACCGGCGGTGTGTTGCCAGCCATCGTCCACACCCGTCAGTCACGCGCATGGGCGGAGGTGGTGCCCGAGCGCCCCATCGCCAATCGACTGGAGCTGCAATTGCAGAACATCGCTTCCCTGACGGTGCATCCGCAACGCGCGGGTCTGGGCTGTGATGCACAACTGGATCTGCAAAGCGACGGCCCGGTGAGCGTGCACTTCGCCGGCTGCGGGCGCACGGAGACGCGCTGAGCGTTATTCGCGCCGGTCGGAGGAGGGTTTATGGCCTTCCTGCGGCTGTGCCGCCAGCTTGCCGCGGATAAAGTCTTCATGCGGCAGATACAGCAGATCGGCGAGACGGCGGATGGTGTGTTCCTCGTAGGGGGCCAGCTCGCCGTCGGCAAAGGCCACTTGCCACATGCGATCCAGCAGGGCACGTTTTTCGGCCGGTGCCAGCACCTCATTGATGCGGCTCAGGAATCCGTGCAGCGAGACCTCGCGGTCCTGGGTCAGCTCGGCTTCGGTAAGCAGTTCGCCCGCTTCAGCTTCGGTCAGGTCAAAGTGGTTGCGCAGTGTCTCGATCATCACCGCGCGTTCGCGCGGATCGTCCTCCCAGTCGGCACGGGCGACATCGACCAGCAGCACCGCACTGGCCAGTTGTACGCACAGGGCGTTGTCACTGCCATCGGCGCCATCGGCGCCATCGTGGTCGTGGAGAACCTTCTTCAGCCATTGATTGAGCATGGAATCGGGGTGAGTTGAAGGGGGAAGCAGTGTATCGCCCGTGCCGCGGTCTGCGGCTCCCGACCCGCTGGGGCAGCGCTGCTCGTGGGTGTGGTTCACCACCTGGCCTGGTTCGGGGCCTCTGTTCGTAGCCCCTTCCGGCCGACGGTGACCCCGAACCGGTGGATTGTTCTCGCTGGAAGAGGATGGCGACATTCCGCCGGGCAAGTAATGCCCGGCGGAATGCACAGGCATGGTGTTTTGCCTGTGCGCGCGGCCCTGTTTACGGAAGTAGAACGCTCTCAATGACGTGAATCACGCCATTGCTCTGGTACACGTCATAGGTCGAAATGCGCGCAAGGGAGCCGCTTTTGTCTTTGACCACATAGTTGTATCCATTCTTGGCCAAGGTCAGGTTATCGCCTTGAACGGTTTTGATCGTCGTGCTGACGCCGCCGTCGTCGGCAATCAATTTCTTCATTGTGGCCGCGTCAATGCGGCCGGGAACGACGTGATAAGTCAGGATGGCTTGCAGCTTTGACTTGGCTTCGGGCTCCAGCAGCGACGCCACGGTGCCGTCGGGAAGTTTTGCGAAAGCGGCGTCTGTCGGCGCAAAAACCGTGAACGGGCCCGGGCCCTGAAGGGTTTCCACAAGACCGGCTGCCTTAACGGCGGCAACCAGGGTTGTATGTTCTTTGGAATTGACGGCGTTGGCGATGATGTCCTTTGAGGGGAACATCGGCGCATTGCCGACTTCGGTGACCCGTTGGGCAATGGCTGCGGGCGTGGCGAGGACGATGGCAGCGCCAAGGGCGAGAGAGGCACGAAGAGTGTGCATTGAAGTCTCCAATCAAAATGGCGTCGAAAAAATATTCGACATGAGTCTTTACTCGTGGCCACCGTGAACTGGATGCGATGAGACGTCTCTGCTCTAGATCACCCCGTAAGCAATCATCGCGTCGGCGACCTTGACGAAGCCGGCGATATTCGCGCCCTTGAGGTAGTCGACATGGTTGCTCCCCTCTTCGCTGCCGTACTGCACGCATTTGCGGTGGATCTGGCCCATGATTTCGCGCAGCCGCGAATTCAGTTCGTCGCGCGACCAGGACAGCCGCATGCTGTTCTGGGTCATTTCCAGGCCGGAGACGGCGACACCGCCGGCGTTGGCGGCCTTCGACGGTGCGAAGAGGATGCGGGCGTCCTGGAAGACGTCGATGGCGGACTGGGTCGTGGGCATGTTGGCGCCTTCGGACACGCCGATGCAGCCATTCTTGACCAGCGCCTTGGCGTCGTCGTCGTGGATTTCGTTCTGCGTCGCACAGGGAAACGCCAGTTCGCCGGGAATGTGCCAGGGGGCTGCTCCTTCGTGATAGGAGGCGCCGGGGAACTGGTCGACGTACTCGCGGATCCGCCCGCGGCGTTTTTCCTTCAGGTCGATGATCCAGCGCAGCTTGTCGCGGTCGATGCCGTCAGGGTCGTGGATGGTGCCGTCGGAATCACTCATGGTGATCACGACGCCGTTCAGGTCGAGGATTTTCTCCGCCGTGTACTGCGCGACATTGCCTGAGCCGGACACCAGGCAGCGGCGGCCCTCGATACTCAGCTCCTGATGCTTGAGCATGTCTTCCATGAAATACACGCAGCCGTAGCCGGTGGCTTCGACGCGAATCTCGGAGCCGCCGAAGGCCAGGCCCTTGCCGGTCAACACGCCGACGAACTCGTTGGTCATGCGCTTGTACTGGCCGAACATGTAACTCACTTCGCGCGCGCCGACACCAATGTCGCCAGCCGGTACATCGGTGAAGGGGCCAATATGCCGCGAGAGTTCGGTCATGAAGGACTGGCAGAAGCGCATCACCTCGCGGTCGCTCTTGCCCTTGGGGTTGAAGTCCGAACCGCCCTTGCCGCCGCCCATCGGCAGGCCGGTCAGCGAGTTCTTGAAAGTCTGCTCAAAGGCCAGAAACTTCAGGATCGACTGGGTCACATTGTGGTGGAAACGGATTCCGCCCTTGTACGGGCCGATGGCATTGCAGTGCTGTACGCGGTAGCCGCGCTGGGTGCGGATGTTGCCGTCGTCATCTTCCCAGCAGACGCGAAACGACACGATGCGGTCGGGTTCCGTGAGTCGTTCGAGCACCTGCGCCTTTTCGTAGGCCGGGTTGCTGAGGATGAACGGGATGATGTGCTGGGCGACTTCGTGCACCGCCTGATGGAATTCGGTCTCGCCCGGGTTGCGCCGTTCGAGCCCTTGCATGAAGTCGGTGAGCCGACTGTCCACAGTCTGCGTCATGGTGTCATCCCCCTGAAGTGATTGCGGTCTTGCACCGCAATTCGAGCATAGCGGGCGGTTTATGGGCTGTCACCCCGGCGTCAGGCCGGGTGCGGCCGGGTTCATGTATCGGTCATGAGTTGATAACCGGGCCGTCACCACATGTGCTCAACATCGCGAATCAGAACCTGCATACAGGCCGGAACAGATGGCTCGGAAAATCCTGCTGCTCTGCAATTCGCCCAAGGCGCAGCGCTACTTCAGCGCGCTGCGCGACAACATCTCGACGATGGACCTGTCCGTGGAGTGGATCGGCGTGCGCGGCGGTCCCGCGCTGGCCCCCGGTCAAACGGCGGCAATGGCGCACTACACGATGCTTCGCAAGCGGGCGCGATACAGCATGTCACGGTGGAAACTGCGCTGGCTGCAGTACATGCATGAGCGTGTTGCGCAGTGGCACTACCATTCGGCACGCGCCCGCATCGAGCGACTCCGGCCTGACGCCATTGGTGTCTGGGGCGGCCAGTCGGTGGATGTTAAGGCGGCCATCACTGCAGCGGCCGATCTGGGCGTGCCTGCCTACGTATTCGAATGTGGGTTGCTCCCCGGCACCACGACCTGCGACCCGCGCGGCGTGAATGCGGACAATTCCGTGCCGCGGGATGCGGCCTTCTACGCGAACTTCACCCCGCTGGAAGGCGCTGAGCTACCGCAGAGTCTGGTGCCGCGCAGGCCGCGTAACGTCGAAGCCGCTGTGGCCTTGCCGGAACGCTATGTGTTTGTGCCCCTGCAGGTACGGCTGGACAGCCAGGTGTTGCTGTACTCGCCCTGGGTGCGT
>JBDNBC010000057.1:0-3138 GCA_039768115.1 Oceanococcaceae bacterium | reverse complement strand
GCTTGCAGAGGCATTAAACCGCCCCGAGACGGGCTTGGCTGCGCCCGGCATCGTGGACGCCAGCGGCCGGCTGGCGGACCACGCGCGCGAATTGCCTACGCCGCTCTCTGTGATTGGACGTCGTTTGGGCTGGGCCGATGATGCGGTGCCGCAGAGCGCGCGGATCCAGGATGTGCCCTGGCTGGCCGGGCTCTTCCTGGCGGCCCGGCGGTCGCGATGGCAGGAGCTGGGCGGTTTTGACGAGCGCTACCGGTTGTACGCAGAGGACGTGGAGGTCTGCTTACGCTGCCGGAACGCGGGCTGGCGCGTGATGCGATTGCCCGAAGTGGCCGCGGCACACCATGCGCGCCGCGAGTCGAAAACCAACCTGCAACGATTCCTCTGGCATGCTGCCGGCCTGGCGCGGCTGTGGTTTAGTGACACGTGGCGACAATACCGCCAACAGAGCCAACCATAGCGGTAGCGCGTTTGTGGGGTATCCGCCGGCTATTAATGCGAAGTGATCATGCAGAAACTGAGTGATGTGGGGACGGCCTTATCGAGGTCAGTGCTCTTATGGGTCGTGCTGGGCATGGGGAGCGCGCAGGCGCAAACGGCCGCACAGCTGCAAATGCTGGCCAACCTGCCGGATTCGCAAAAGCAGGCGCTGATGCAGCGTCTTGGTGTGACGGCGAGCGGCTCGCGGGAAACGCTGGAAGAGGCGCCGCCACCTGTGGTGCGCGAGCCGTCGGCGGCGGATCGTCAGCCAGCGAATGACGCTCGCTCAACGCAACCCGGCAGCAGCGATACCGATACGTTGAAGCCCTTCGGCTATGAGCTGTTTCGCGGCCAGCCGACGACATTCGCGCCGGTCGGCGATGTGCCCGTACCCTCCGATTACAACCTCGGGCCGGGCGATGAGCTGAACCTGCGGTTGATCGGCAAGGAAAGCGGTGAGGTTCTGCTTGTCGTGGACCGCAGCGGCGAAGTGTCGTTGCCGGATCTGGGGGGCCTTGCTGTCGCCGGGTTGCGTTTCAGTGAGGCGAGGCAGTTGATTCGCGAGCGGGTCGAGGACAGCAAGCTGGGCGTGACCGCGCAAGTGTCCATGGGCGGCCTGCGCAATATTCGGGTGTTTGTCGCCGGTGATGCGCGCAACCCCGGCTCCTATACCGTCAGCGCCTTGTCCACGATGATTCAAGCGCTGTATGTCAGTGGCGGAATCGACGAGATTGGCTCGCTGCGCAATGTGCAGTTGCTGCGCAATGGCGAGACCGTCGCGGTGCTGGATCTCTACAACCTGCTGCTGCGCGGTGATGCCAGCCAGGATGCCCGCCTGCAGGCCGGTGATGTGGTGTTTATCCCGCCGGTAGGGAAAACCGTGGGGATTGACGGGGCCGTACGCCGGCCGGCGATTTACGAGCTGACCAGCGAATCCGCCATCCGCGATGTGGTCGCGTTGGCCGGCGGGGTGCAGCCGGGTGCCGTGATTGACCGCGTGACGGTGGAGCGGATCGAGAATGGCCGACGCACATTCGTGCCGTCCGGGAAGGCGGGGGTACGGTCCACGGTGCCGGTGCGTTCGGGTGACCGTATTCGGATTCGAGGCCCCGTTGAAGCCGATGTTGATGGCGTGGCCGTGTTTGGAACGGCGCAGTGGCCGGGTACCTACGCAGCGACGGCCAAGACCCGTTTCAGTGACGTGATTTCCGGGCCGGAGGATGTCAAGCCGGAAACCGACCTCGAATTCGCGCTGATCCTGCGCCGCGACCGTGATGGCGAGGGCCTGCGGGCGGTTTACGTCAACCCACGACGGGCGTTTGCGGGTCAGGATGTTCACAACCCCCGTTTGTTGCCGGGCGATGCGGTTTATGTGCTGAGCTCCCGGGTGGCGATAGAGCCAGAAGAAACGGATGGTCGGCAAGCAGCCAAGGCCGCCAATAACGCGCCGCGTGAATCTAACGCGGCCGATGATGATGGGGCAGGCCTGGCGCCTGACGAACAGGAGCTTGCGAAGCAGACCGGCCTTGCGGCTGAAGATCTCGAAAACGATTTGAGCGAGTCCTCAGGAGACGACAGCCGGGAACGCTCTTCCCGTCAGACGCAAATGCGCCAGCTCGTGCAGCGAATCCGCGGCCTGGCCACCATCGATTACCCGGCTGACGTCATTGATGTTGTGGGCAGCGTCCGGTTCCCGGGCGAGTTGCCACTGGACCGGGCGCAAAACTCCGTAGCCGACGTGTTACGCGCCGCGGGCGGCTTGCTGGAAGATGCGGATAGCGGCTTCGTGGAAATTACCCGCGCCCCGGTGCGTGCCGATGATGCCGCCCGGGCCTCGCGCGTGATTGTCAGAGTCGACTCGGCATCTGTGGGCACCGTGAAGGTCTGGCCGGGCGATACCGTGGCCGTGCGCCAAATGCCGGGCATGAAAGACCGCCGCCGAGTCAACATTCTCGGCGAGGTGCTCTACCCCGGCTCCTACACCGTCACCAAGGGCACCACCCTGGCCCAGCTGGTGGAGCGGGCCGGCGGCTTGCTCGATACCGGTTTTGCCCGGGGCGCCGTGTTCACGCGGGAGGACTTGCAACGCAAGGAAGAAAGCCAGGTCGAGCGCTTGCAAGAGCGGTTACGTGGGGACATCGCGGCGGCCGTATTGACCAAGGCCAGTAGCAGCCCCACAGCCGCGGCGGGCCTGGAAACACTGCGCAACCTGTTTGACGAACTTGCCCAATACCAGGCGCTGGGGCGGCTTGTTATTGACCTGGGGGAACAGCTGCATGGGGAAGGCTTGCCCATCACACTAGATGACGGCGATACCCTCATCATTCCTCGCCAACCCGAAGAAATTACGGTAGTGGGCGAAGTGCAATTCCCCACCTCACACCGCTGGGAGCAGGGCAAACGGCGCGACGCGTATCTGCGTCAGTCCGGTGGGTTGACGGCGCAGGCGGATGGCCGCCACGTGTTTGTGGTGCGTGCCGATGGGTCCGTGGATACGCAAGGCAATGGCTGGTTCGCGCGCAGCCCCGAGCTGTTGCCAGGCGACGTCATTGTGGTGCCGCTGGATGCCACCCCGATCGAGCCGCTAAATCTCTTTGGAAGCGTGACGCAAATCATCTATCAACTGGCGCTGACGGTGGCAGCCTTCAATTCGGTGGGGGC
>JBDNBC010000056.1:0-23299 GCA_039768115.1 Oceanococcaceae bacterium | reverse complement strand
GGGGTAACGCGCCCGCGCACGGCCAGCACGATAAGCAGCAACAGCATGCCGACAACGGCGCCGGGCAAGGGCAGCCCGAGCACCGCGCATAACAGTTCACCGGCGAGTTGGGCGGCGAGCAGCGCGATGAGGCCATGCAGAATCATCAGTGGCACTCAGATCCAGTACGCCGAACCGGTCATGACCTTGGCCGTCCAGCGCATCAGCCGGCGGATCGGCGAGGGGAGATCGACCCCGCCGCGCTCGCGCGCAGCCGCGCCATGAGCCGCTTCATCGGCCTTCATGCGCTCGATGATCGCCCGCGAGCGGGTATCGGCCGGCGGTAGTTGCTGCAGGTGGGAGTCCAGATGTTGCTCCACCTGACGTTCGGTTTCGGCCACAAAGCCCAGCGACACGCGATCACCCAGGTGCGCGACGCCGGCGCCCATCAGATACGAACCGGCGTACCACACCGGTCCGAGCAGACTGGGCGCCGAGCCCACTTCGTCCAGACGTTCGGCACAGAGCTGCAGATGGGCGCGCTCCTCTTCGGCAGCGTGCAGCAGGTGATCGCGATTGTCGGCGCGCCGCGCAAAGGCGGCCTGACCCTGGTACAAGCCCTGGGCGGCGATCTCCCCGGCATGATTGACCCGCATCATGCCGGCAATGCGTCGGCGGTCCCCGGCGGAGATCCCCTGCGCTGACGGCGCGGCGGCGGTGGTCATCTCCTGCAGCCGCGTCTGCGCATGCCCCAGCCACTGATCCAGGGCGCCGGGGCGGCGCAGCGGCCGACCGGGCTGTGGCGATGCGTGTTGACGATGTGGTTCAGGCGATGGCGTGGGCGCGGCGGCGTCTGGCGCGTGGGAGTCAGATGGTGATGTCATCGTTGCATTATCCGAAGGCAAACAGGTTCGCGCCATCCGACCTGAGCTGAACCCGCGGGTTCGCGGTACATTCGCGGCATGATTCTTCGCTTGCCGGACCTTCCCCGACGTCTGCCCGCGGCGCTTCCGGCGCTGATGCTGGTGTATGGCGACGAGCCGCTGTTCGTGACGGAAGCGGCCGATGCCGTGCGGGCGCACTTGCGCGCGCAGGGCGTGGATGAGCGGATCCGCTACGACGGGCTGGCCGAAGACGACATCTATGCCGAGGCGCAGGCCGGGTCTCTGTTCGCCAGCCGCAAAATTCTGGAAGCGGAGTGTCCCGAGGCCAAAATCGGCGCCACGGGCGCCAAGTTTCTGAAGCAGTGGCTCCAGAGCCCGCCGAACGATGTCTGTCTGATGTTGGTGGCCCACTGTGAGCGGATGCCACGGACAACCGCATGGATGAAGCAGGTCGAGTCCGACGCGATCAGCGTGCGGTGCGAGCGCCTGCCAGCGCGGGAGTTGCCAGGCTGGCTGGCGCAGCGCGCGCGGCAGCGCGGCGTGTCGCTCACCGCGGAAGCTGTGGAGTGGATGGCCTTGCGTACCGAAGGGGCGTTGCTCGCTGCGGCCCAGGATATCGACAAGTTAGCGCTGACCCACCCGGGCGCCGAGGTGGACCCGGATTTGCTGGAGCGGACGGTGGCGGACTCCGCACGCTTTGATGTGTTTGCGTTGCCTGATGCCTGTCTGCTCGGCGATGCGACCCGTGCGCGGCGCATCGTCGCGCGGCTGCAGGCGGAAGGCGCGCCCCCCGCGTTGCTCAATTTCGCGCTGGCGCGCGACCTGCGCAGCTTGATCGCCCTGCTCAAGGGCAAGGGCGAGATGGCGGCCGGCGTGTGGCGCTCCCGCGCGCCGCTGTTCGCGCGCGCGCGAACGCGCATCCCGGCTGGACGTTTGCGCGACCTGCATGCGGCGATGGTCGAGCTGGACCGCGCGGCAAAATCTCGGCCCGAGCCGGTGTACTGGGAGGAGTTGCTAAACTTTGTTGCCGTTTTTTCCGGCGGCCCCGACGCGCTCGGGCTGCCTCTCGCCATTCACCGGACGCCCCACTTCTCTTGAACGTAACGGATACCGCGGCCTCGGCCGACCTGCGCATGCACATGCAGCGCATCGGGCTTCAGGCTCGCGAGGCCTCTCTGGCCATCGCGCGGGCCACGGCGGCCCAGAAAAATCGCGCGCTCACGATCCTTGCCGAGCAATTGGAAGCCCGCGCGCCGGCCTTGCTCGCGGCCAATCGGCAGGATATGGACAAGGGCCGTGCGGACGGCCTGGATGCTTCGCTGCTGGATCGTCTGGAGTTGACCGAAGCGCGGATCGCGGCGATGGCGCAGGGCGTGCGCGATATCGCCACGCTACCGGACCCGGTCGGTGCCATCACCGACATGCGGGTCAGGCCCTCGGGCATCCAGGTCGGTCGCATGCGGGTGCCGCTGGGTGTGGTGGCCATCATTTACGAGTCGCGCCCGAACGTGACGGCTGATGCGGCCGCCCTGTGCCTGAAGTCCGGCAACGCCAGCATTCTGCGCGGTGGTCGCGAAGCGTTGCACTCCAATCTGGCGATCGCGGCGGTGATTGCGGACGCGCTGGCCGCCGCTGACTTGCCATCCACGGCCGTGCAGGTGCTGGATTTCGCGGATCGCGCGGCGGTGCCGCTGCTGGTCTCGATGCCGGACTACGTCGATGTTGTGGTGCCGCGCGGCGGCAAGGGCCTGGTTGCCGCGATTGCCGACAGCGCCCGGGTCCCGGTCATCAAGCATCTTGACGGGATCTGCCACGTGTATCTGCATGACGCGGCCGATGCACAGGAAGCACAGAGCATTGCAGTCAATGCCAAGACCCAGCGTTTCGGCACCTGCAACACGATGGAAACGCTGCTGATCGCCCGTTCACGCCTGGCCGAGCTGCTCCCGCCCATTGCCGCCGCCCTGCGCGCCAAAGATGTCGAACTGCGCGGCTGTCCGGCGTGTGTGGCCGTGGACGCCGGCATCGTGCCGGCCACTGCCGATGACTGGGATACCGAGTACCTCGCGCCGGTGCTGTCCATCCGGGCCGTCGAGACCTTCGATGAGGCGCTCGAACATATTCGTCGTCATGGCAGCAGCCACACCGAGGCCATCGTGACGCGTGATCACGTGGCCGCCATGCGTTTTTTGCGCGAGGTTGACTCCAGTTCGGTGATGGTCAACGCCAGTACGCGTTTCGCGGACGGGTTTGAGTACGGGCTGGGCGCCGAAATTGGCATCAGTACCGATAAGTTTCATGCTCGGGGGCCCGTGGGCCTCGAGGGTCTGACCAGTCAGAAATACATCGTTATGGGGCAGGGCCATGTCCGCAACTGAATCCGCGGCGGGCAGCCAAGGGCAAAACACCGTCGCCGTTCCCGCCGATGCCGAGCCGGAGGTGACACTGGCTGTCGCGGCGATCGAGGACCTGAAGGGGCGGGATCTGCGTCTGCTCGATGTGCGCAGCCTGACGCCATTGACCGACTTCATGTTGATCGTCACGGGCACCTCCAACCGGCACGTCAAATCACTCGCCGACAGCGTGGTCATGGCCGCCAAGCAGGCGGGCACGCCGCCGCTGGGGGTTGAGGGCCTGGATCAGGCGGAGTGGGTTCTGGTGGACCTCGGCGGCGTGGTCGTGCACATCATGCAGATGCAGACGCGGGCCTTCTATCAGCTCGAGAAGTTGTGGCTGGGCGAGCCCGGAGACCCCGAGGCGTTAGCCGGGGACAACACGCCGGGCTGACCGGCATGCGGTTGACGATTCATGTGCTGGCAACGCCCGGCCCGGATTGGGCCGATGCGGCCTGTGCCGAATACCTTAAGCGTCTACCCAAGCACTGGAAAACCCGCGTTAACCGGCTGGCTCCGGCGCGCCGGCGGGGCCAGGCGAACGCCGCGCACTGGCAGGCCCGGGATTCGGAGCGCATCCGGGCGCAGCTCGATGGCCGGGAAACGCTGATCCTGCTCGATGAGCGGGGGCGCCGTCACGACAGCCGTGGGTTCGCCGACCGGGTCGCGCACTGGGATGACACCTTTGCCGAGGTGGCCATGATTATCGGCGGGCCCGACGGCCATGATGACGCCCTGCGCGGGCAGGCCCAGGAGCTGGTCAGCCTGTCACCGCTGACCTTTCCGCATGCTCTGGCGCGGGTGGTGTTGCTGGAACAGCTCTATCGCGCCAGCACCATTCGCGCTGGTCATCCCTACCACCGCGACGGATAACGCATGCGCCTGCCAGTAGCTGTGGATTTGATTCTGGCCTCGGCCTCACCGCGCCGGCGGGAATTATTGGACCAGCTGGGCTGGCCGTGTCGCGTCGAGCCGGCGGATATTGACGAGCGGCCTGGGGCCGATGAGGCGCCGCTGGCGCATGTCGAGCGGCTGGCGCGCGCCAAGGCGCGGGTGATCGCCGCGCGCGACCCGCGGGCTTTGGTGCTGGCGGCCGATACCATCGTCGTGCTGGACGGACAGATTCTCGGCAAGCCCGCCGATGATGCCGATGCCGTTCGCATGCTGCGCAGCCTGTCCGGCAGCACGCATCAGGTCATGACGGGGGTGGCCGTCGCGCAAAGCACCCGGACTCTGAGCGAGGTACAGACCTCCACCGTGCGCTTTCGGGCATTGACCGAAGAGGACATCCGTGATTACGTTTCCAGCGGAGAGCCGCGTGACAAAGCCGGTGCCTACGGCATTCAGGGCCCGGCTGGACGCTTCGTTGAGCATCTGTCAGGCAGCTATACCGGCGTCATGGGGCTGCCACTCTGTCACACTGAGCGACTCCTGCTGTCCTTTCTTCGCCCCGAAGTCGCGCATGAGCAATGAAATCCTGGTCAATGTCACGCCCTACGAGACGCGCGTCGCCTCGGTAGAGCAGGGCGTGCTGCAGGATGTGCATGTCCAGCGCGGCCACCGTGGCAGCATTCTTGGCAATGTCTACAAGGGCCGTGTCGAACGGGTCGTGCCGGGCATGCAGGCCGCGTTCGTCAACGTCGGTCTGGAGCGCACCGCCTTCCTGCATGTTGGCGATATGGCGCGCAGCGATGGCGCAGACGTCGATATATCAACGGTCATGCGCAACGGCGATGCGATCCTGGTGCAGGTCATCAAGGAGCCGCTGGGCAGCAAAGGCGCTCGGCTGACCGGGCAGATCACCATCCCGTCGCGGTACCTGGTGCACTTGCCCTATTCGGAGCATGTCGGGATTTCCACGCGCATTGAAGACGAGCAGGAGCGTGAGCGCCTGAAAAACATTGTCGGGGAGCTGGCCCGCGAAGCCGATGATTGCGGTGGCTTTATCGTCCGCACCGCCGGCGAAAATGCCGATTCGGCCGACCTGGCCAACGACATGGCCTATCTCCACAAGTGCTGGGCTGATATCCGGCGCAAGGCCGCGTCGGGCATTCCGGGCACCTTGATCCACTCGGACCTGCCGCTGGTGACTCGCGTGGTGCGGGATCTGGTCGAGCACAATGTCGAGCGGATTCGTATTGATGACCCGCGGGCCTTCACCGAATGCGAGGCCTTTGCCCGCGATTACGTGCCGTGGGTTGCCGAGCGCCTGGAACTGTATGACGCGGACACTCCCATTTTTGACCTGTACGGCGTCGAGGATGAGCTGCAACGCGCACTCGAGCGCCGGGTCAACTTGAAGTCCGGCGGGCATCTGGTGTTCGATCAAACCGAATCGATGACCACCATTGATGTCAATACCGGCGCGTATCTGGGTTATCGCAACCTCGAAGAGACCATTTTCAAGACCAACCTTGAGGCCGCGCACTCCATTGCCCACCAGCTGCGCCTGCGCAACTTGGGCGGCATCATCATCATCGACTTCATCGACATGGCCGAGCAGACGCACCGCGATCAGGTGCTGACGGCGCTGGAGAAGGCGGTGGCGCGCGATCGCGCGAAGACCACCATCTCCCGCCTGTCGCCGCTGGGCCTGGTCGAGATGACGCGCAAGCGCACCCGTGAAAGTCTGGAACGCACGCTGTGCGAGCCCTGCCGCATGTGCAACCACCGCGGCACCGTGAAGACTCCCGAAACCGTCATGTATGAAATCTTCCGCGAGCTGCGGCGCACCGCCCGCCAGTTCGATAGCCGCGAGTACCGCGTGCTTGCCAGCCCTGAAGTCATCGAGCGCCTGCGCGAGGAGCAGGCCGGGGCGCTGGCCGAGATGCAGGAGTTTCTGCACACGCCGATCCGCCTGCAGGCCGAGTCCCAGTACCTGCCGGAATCCTTTGACGTAGTGCCGCTGTAAGGCACGGGACGATGTCGATTCTGCGGTGGTCGGGGCCGATGACGCCGGTCCGTGCGGTGGTGCTTGTGGTGCTGATCCTCGGCCTGCTCGGGAGCGCGCTGGTCTGGGGGTTTCGCTACGCGATGGATAATGCCCCGGGGTACCGGGCGCCGTTGATTGAGCGCCTGGAACGTGAGCTCAACGCCGCCGTGGAGGTCCGCGTGCTGGCTCTGGGCTGGGATGGCGGCGGCCCGGCACTCGAACTCCAGGAACTGGAATTACGGGGCCTCGGCGACGAGCCCCTGCGGGCGCGGCAGTTGCAGGTGGGCCTGAGCAT
The DNA here is from genome assembly GCA_039768115.1 of Oceanococcaceae bacterium. Lineage (GTDB taxonomy): Bacteria > Pseudomonadota > Gammaproteobacteria > Nevskiales > Oceanococcaceae > MS8. Next base: position 16,816 of record JBDNBC010000056.1, on the reverse strand, counting down.
CTGGAGTTTGCTGCGCGGGCAGATTCGACCGCGTCGTCTGACCCTGGACGGGCTCGAGCTCACGGCTCAGCAGCGCGACGGCCGCTGGGGGATTGCCTCACTACCGCAGCGCGGCACAGCGGAGGCCGGCAACGACGCGCCGCTGGCGGCGCTGGACGGCTTTGACCGCATTCGCATTCGTAACGCCGAGCTGCGCTTCGAAACCGCGGACAGTACGCTCGGTGTGCCCCCGGTCATCATCGAAGAAGCGCGGCTGCTGCGTCAGTCGGGTGAAAACTCGCTCCATGTGCGCCTGCGCAGCGAGCCAACGGATGGTGGTTCCCGTGGCGCGCTGGAGCTGACTCTGGAGCTGGATCGCTCGTTGCAACCGCAGCATGTCCGGATTCAGGCGCGTGCCTGGGATCTGTCGGCCTTCGCCGCACTGGATGAGCGGCTGGCCATTCTCAACGCGTATGGCGGAGTTCAGCTGCAACAGATCAACGGTCATCTGGTGCGACAGGGAGGCAGTGGACGGGCTGCCAATGGCGCGTCGGCATGGCATTTTGAAGCGAGCACGCAATGGCAGATCAGGGCGCCACAAGAGTCGTCGGTGGTCGCGCCGGTCGTGCTGGCAGCTACGATGCAGGGTCAGGTCGATGCCCGCGGTGTGCGTCTCGATGTGCCGGAGCTGTCTGTCCGCGGGGCGTCCGGGTCATGGCCCGAGCAGCAGGTATGGGTCGAATACCGGCCACAAACGCCGACGCCGTGGCGGGTCCAGTTGGGTTGGCTGAATCTGGCCGACATTTGGCCGCTGGCCCAGCCACACTGGCCTGCCGAGTATCCGCTGGCGGATCCGGAAGGCGTCATTCGCGACCTCAGCGTGCAGGTGCGTCGTGCCGGGCAATGGCCAGATGCCGTGTTCCAGCTCAGTGGCGTCGGAGGGCGCTGGGGGGATCCCGGAGTGGATGTGCGCGGGCTGGAAGGCGAGTGGAGCAGCAGTGGCCCCCGGGGCCGACTGGTCATCAACGCGCATGATCTTGCGCTGGCCTGGCCACAAGCGCTCGTCGCGCCACTGGCCATTGAGACTCTGTCGGGCACCATCGACGCAGCCTGGAGCGAGGACGGCGGATGGCAGTTCGAATTGCCGGATCTGGCCTACTCCCTGGCCGGCATTGACGGTGTGGGCCGGGTCAGCGGGGAACCGCAGGGACGGTGGAGTACCGATCTGCGATTTCTGGCTCCCGACGTCCGTGGTGCCGTGGCGCTGATCCCGGCATTCTGGCCCGCGTCGCTGCAAAGCTGGCTGAGCAATGCCGCGCAGGCAGGCGAATTACGTGATGGACGTGTTCGCCTGGCAGGGGCCGGGGCCCGGGTGCGGCGCACCGAAGTGGATCTGGACCTGAGTGCGGTGGAGCTTCGCTTCGCGCCGGGCTGGTCCCACGTGCGTGCGCCCGAGGCCCAGCTGCGTATCCGTGATCAGCAGCTCGATGTGTTTGTGCCGCAGGGGCGCTTGCAAGACATTCCGGCGCGTGACGTGCGGGCGAGCAAGCGGCTTAACAGCCCGGAGCCGCTGACGGTGCAGGCGCAGATCGCGGCGCCGGCCGAGCGCGTGATGCGCACGCTGCGGGAGAGCCCGGTCGGATCTCAGTTGCGGCAGGTCAACGCCGCACTGAGTCTGGCGGGCCCCATCGAGGGACAGCTGGATCTGCGGATCGGTCTGGGGGCTCGTCAGGATGTGCGCTGGAGTACCAACATCGCGCTGCTCGGCGTGGATATGACACTGCGCGACTGGCCATCACCGCTGCAACAACTGCGTGGCCAGATCCGTCTGGGCCCGGATGGCATTGCCGGTGATGACCTGACAGCGGTCATGAACGAGTGGCCGGTGCGGCTGGCCTCCCGGCGCGAGAACGGTCGCAGTACGATCCGCGCCCGCGCCACGGTGCGGGTCGACCGTTTGCCCCGTGACTGGCCGCTGCCCGACTGGCTGCAGGAGCGGCTCTCCGGTCAGGCTGATGTGGTACTGGAGGCGGAGGTGGGCGGTTCGGCAGCGCCGTTGATCCGTCTGCGGTCAGATCTGCAGGGGACGGCCGTCGCGCTGCCGCCGCCTCTGGCCAAGACCGAAAGTGCCGCACGCTTACTGACTCTGGAGTTCGACACCGGACCGTCGCGCATGCATCTGCGTTACGGAGAAGAACTGGCGCTGGCCGCTGAGGATCTTGGCGAGGACACCCAGCGTATGAACCTGCGTCTGGGGCCTGGCGCGGCCACCGTGCCGCCGGCCGCCGGCATCTGGGTTGACGGGCGCTTGCCTCCGGTGCACCTCGAGCCCTGGCTGGACCTCGTTGCGAGTATTCGCGGGCGCGACACCAGGACGGCGACGGCGGCCGTGGCGGCGGTGACGGCCGATGCCGCTGTCGATGTCTTCGGGGGGCTTAGTCTGGATGTGGACGCGCTGCAAGTGGCCGGTCAGCGTTGGCCAGATGTCGGTCTGCAAGTGCTGCGTTCGGGCGATAGCTGGTTGGTGAACACGCGCGGGCCCGACATTCAGGGCCAATTACTGATTGCCGACAAGGGCGCGGTGTCCGCTGCTGATGATCCGCCAGGGCCCGCCGCGCTGGCGATCGCCGGACAGTTCGAGCGTGTGCTCTGGCGTCTGGGTCGTGGTGACACCTCAAGTGCGCAGCCCTCGCCGCTGCGGGTGCCCGCGGCGCTGCCGTCGATGGATATCCGGGTGTCGCGGTTTCTTGTTGATAACGAAGAACTGGGCCCGCTGTCGCTGGCCGTTGTGGCGCAGCCCGGCGGCTATCGTGTGGATTCCTTACAGATTGGCCCGGATGCGCAACCGACCCTGACTCTGAGCGGGGTGATCGCGGAGCCCGCACCCGCGCCCGGTACAACAACCACCACACGACGGGGGGAGGGCGACGGCATCGCGGTACCGGATCCGGAGTTTCTTCGGCCCCAGCGGACGCCCACGCCGGCAGACGCCCCCGCAGCACCGACCAACAGCTTGCGCTTTCGCTGGCAGGACACCAACGCCGAAGTCGTACTGCGGGCGCTTGGCTACGGTCAGCAACTGCAGGCCGACCGCGCCGACGTCGAGGGGGAGATGCGATGGTCTTCCGCCGAGGATCTCGCGCAACGACGCTTCGATGGCGATGTCCGGTTCCGCTTCGCGGACGGGCGCCTGCTCACCGTCGACCCGGGGGCCGGGCGCGTGCTCGGCCTGCTTAGCGTGACGTCCTTGCCGCGGCGATTCCTGCTCGATTTCTCCGATGTCACCGATGCCGGCCTGCGATTCGATTCGCTGGAAGGCAGCTATCGCGTGCAGGCCGGCCAGGCGCGCACCGATGACCTGAAAATCGTTACCCCGTCGCTGCGCATTGAAACGCGCGGTAGTGTTGACCTCGTGGCACAGACGCAGGATCAGAATGTCCGCATTCTGCCGGGCATATCGCACGGGTTTACGGCCGCGGCCACGGTCCTCGGTGGCCCGGCGATGGGCCTGTTCATGCTCTTTGCGCAGGAATTGCTCGACAAGCCGCTGGATCAGGTCGGGCAGATCAGCTACCGCATTCACGGGCCGCTGGACAATCCACAGGTAGAGGCGCAGCCCTGATGTTGCGGGTGGCCGCCATTCAGATGAACTCCGGGCCAGACCCGCAGGCCAACCTGCAGCATCTGTCCGAGTTGCTGCAGCGCGCGCAGCAGCACGGCGCGCAGATGGCGGTTCTGCCCGAGAACGTACTGATCATGGGCGCGCGCGCGACCGACAAGTACGCCAGTGCGGATGCCGCGCCTCACTGGGTCTGGCGAGATCGGGTGCTGGCGCTGGGCCGGGCGCAGAACATCGGTCTGGTAGCGGGGAGCCTGTACTGTCGTGATGCCGTCGTTGCGCCAGCCGCCGATGCGCCCCCTTCCGCTGCGGAAGATCCGCGGGTGCTCTCGCGGTGCTGGGTCATGGCCGCCGACGGGCATATCTGCGGCCATTACGACAAGCGGCATTTGTTTGATGTCGAGGCCGCGCACGGGGAAAGTTACCGCGAATCGCAGAGCATTCGCCCCGGCTCGAACCCGCCGCGTACGGTCGACTGCGCCGGTTGGCGCTGGGGGTTGTCGATTTGCTACGACCTGCGCTTTGCCGAACATTACCTGCCGCTGGCCCGCGCCGGGGCGCAGATCCTGACCGTGCCTTCCGCCTTCACGCACACCACCGGTCAGGCGCACTGGGAGGTGCTGCTGCGCGCCCGCGCTATCGAAAACCAGTGCTTTGTGGTGGCCGCCAATCAATGCGGTACCCACCCCGGAGGGCGGCAAACCTGGGGCCGCAGCATGATCATCGATCCCTGGGGGCGTATTCTCGCGCAGGCTGATGATGACCCCGGCGTGATCACGGCCGACCTCGACCCCACCGCCATCACGGAATTGCGCCAGCGATTTCCGGTCCATGACCACCGACTACACCTTCCCGAAGACTGCTCATGAATGCTCTTGACCTGGCCCGCCAGACGTTGCTTGAACCCGGCGGCCTGACTGATAACGATCTCCAGCGCGGGCTCGACATGCTGCTCGCGCCGGGACTGGACGCGGCGGACCTGTACTTTCAGAGCCGGCGTAATCAGGGCTGGTCGCTGGAAGACGGGCTGATCAAGAACGGCAGTTTTTCCATCGAGCAGGGCGTGGGTCTGCGCGGGCTGCGTGGCGAGGCGGCGGGACTGGCTTATACCGAGGAGCTGACGCCGATGGCGCTGACCCAGGCGGCGACGACAGCGGCTGCTCTGGCGCGCGATGGCCGCGGCGCGCGCCCACAGCCGGTAGCCCGGCGCGATGTCACACCGCTGTATCGGGCGGACGACCCGATCAGCAGCCTGCCGGATGAAGACAAGATCGCCGCGCTGCGTCAGGCCGATACGGCTGCGCGTGCGGCTGACGCTGCGGTGATTCAGGTCAACGCCAGTATCGCCGCCAGCCATCAGCACGTACTGATTGCGATGAGTGACGGCACGCTGGCAGCCGATGTGCGACCGATGGTGCGATTCAATGTGAGTGTTGTGGTCGAGCGCAACGGCAAGCGCGAAAGCGCGCACAGCGGCGGTGGCGGGCGCTACGGGCTGGACGAGATGTTGCGCCGGATCAATCCCGCAGAGGTGGCCCGCGAGGCTGTGCGGCTGGCGCTGCTGCGGCTGGAGGCCGATCCGGCGCCGGCCGGCACCTTCCCGGTCGTGCTCGGCCCCGGCTGGCCCGGTGTGCTGTTGCACGAGGCCGTCGGTCACGGCCTGGAGGGTGATTTCAACCGCAAGGGCAGTTCGGTCTATGCCGGCCGCGTCGGCGAGCTGGTCGCATCCCCGCTGGTAACCCTCGTCGATGATGGCTCGATTCCGGACCGCCGCGGCTCGCTGAGTATCGACGACGAAGGCGTGCCCGGGCAACGCAACGTGTTGATCGAAAAAGGCATTCTCAAGGGTTACATGCAGGACAAGCTGAATGCGCGGCTGTCCGGCGTGGCCGCTACCGGCAATGGCCGCCGCGAGTCCTTTGCCCATTTGCCGATGCCGCGCATGACCAACACCTTCATGGAGTCCGGCGAACATGACCCGGATGAGATTATTGCCAGCGTCGACAATGGCATTTACGCCAAGAACTTCGAGGGCGGGCAGGTGGATATCACCTCCGGCAACTTCGTGTTTACCGCCGCCGAGGCTTACCGCATCGAAAACGGTCGCATTACCCGGCCGCTCAAGGGCATGACACTCATCGGTAACGGTCCGAAAACGCTGGAGCAGATTTCGATGGTGGGCAATGACCTGGAGCTGGACCCCGGCATCGGCGTCTGCGGCAAAGACGGTCAGAGCGTTCCCGTGGGGGTGGGCCAGCCCACGCTGAAAGTGGACGGTTTGACCATCGGCGGAACCGCCTGAGTGGAAGAGGCTTTCACCCAGTGGCTGCAGGACAACCGCCACTGGGCCCTCTGGCTGGTGCCGGCGTTCGCCTTTCTCGAAGCGATGCTCGGCATCGGGATCTTTGTTTCGAGCGCGTTTCTGGTGATTGTCGGCACCATGGTGTACGCGCAGGGTATTGCGCCGATTGGCGTGATTGTGGCGCTGGGATTTACCGGGGCGACCATCGCAGACCAGCTGGGCTTCTTTATCGGCCGGAGCGTGGGGCCCCGATTTCATCTGCTGGGGCTGGTGCAGCGCCATCGCAACAAGATCAACAAGGCCGAAGACCTGATTCGCCGGCGCGGAGCCTTTGCAATCTTTATCGGCCGTTTTATTCCCGCCATCCGCAGCATGCTTCCCGCATTGCTGGGCATCAGCGGTTTTCCCCCGGCCCGCTACGTCATGCTAGATCTCGCGGCCTGTCTGCTCTGGTCGCTGGCGCTGGGTGCCATCGTAATGGGCGCGAAGTCGCTGCTGTGACCTTCACGGGTGCCTGAGCTTCCCGAAGTCGAAACCACCCGGCGCGGCATCGCGCCGGCAGTGGAGGGGCGGCGCATTCTGGCCATGACGGTGCGCGACCCGCGGCTGCGTTGGCCGGTGCCCGACAACCTGGCAGCGCAGGTGTCAGGCGCGCTGATCACCCGGGTGGAGCGCCGGGCAAAATACCTGCTGCTGCACACGGCGTTGCCCGCCGGGCCAGGCCCTGCGGTGCCGGACGACGGCGCACTTCTGGTCCACCTGGGCATGTCCGGCGCCCTGCGCGTGGTGACGGCTGACACCCCGCTGCGCAAACACGACCATGTGGACTGGCAGCTGGATTCCGGCGCTGTGCTGCGTTTCCATGATCCGCGGCGCTTTGGCTGTGTGCTCTGGCAGCCGTTGGGCACCACGCATCCGCTGCTCGCCCGTTTGGGCCCGGAGCCGCTGAGTCCCGACTTTGACGGCACGTGGCTGCGTGCCCTGGCACAGGGCCGGACGATGGCGGTCAAGCCGTTCCTGATGGATCAGGCCGTGGTGGTGGGCGTCGGCAACATCTACGCCACTGAGGCGCTATTTCGTGCAGGCATCCATCCGCGGCGTCCGGCCGGGCGAGTCAGCGCTGCCCGTTACGCGGCGCTGGCCGCAGCGGTCAAGGCGGTGCTGGCTGAGTCGATCGCGCGCGGCGGAACCACGTTGCGCGATTACGTCGACCCACAGGGCAGCCCGGGCTGGTTTGCGTTGCAGTTGGCCGCCTACGAGCGGGCCGGCGCGCCCTGTGTGCGTTGCGCCACGCCCATTCGGCGAGTGGTGCTGGCGCAGCGCGCCAGCTACTACTGCCCGCGCTGCCAGCGGTGAGACGTTCGCAGCAGCCTTAGAGCCGGGCTGCGAGCTTTTTCAGACCGCCGCCGATGGCTTTCTCCAGAGCCTTGGCGACGCCCCCGCCGATCAACGCCGGGGTCGTATCGAAATCGATGGCCCACTGGACGGTGCAGCCCTCGCCATCGCGCGCGAAACTTAGCCGGCCTTCATGGTTGCGCACCGGGAAGCCGCCACGGGTGATGCGGTAGACGATCTTTTCGTTGGGGACGAATTCGACCACGGTTTCGTCGAGGCCCACGGGCCCGAGGCCGATGCGGCGCACTGAACCGGTGCCGTTGACATCGTCTGTGCCGTCCTCAATGCGCTTGACCGGGCCACCAAGGATGCTGCCCAGCTGGTTGTGATCAGCGAGGACGCTGAACACGGCCTCGACGGGCGCGGTGAAGGACTGAGTCATGCGAATTTGCTGTTGAGCCATGAAAAACACGCTGTGCAGGAAAACGGGGCCGCAACGATAGCACTGGCCATCATTCGCGCGGGAGTGCCGGCCCCCGGTGCGACATAGCCGCGTCATGATGCGGTAAGCCGGCGGCCTCAGTATCCTGCGGGCATGATCCAGTCGCTTGTCTCTGTTTCGGCCCTGCTGATGGGGGTGGCGCTGCTGCTTGGCGGCATCGGCGTGCTCAACACGCTGCTCGCGCTGCGCGGCAGCCTCGAGGGCTTTTCCGCCAGCGTTATCGGCTTTGTGATGTCGAGCTATTTCGCTGGATATCTCGTGGGCACCTGGCTGGGTCCGCGGGTGATCGGCCGTGTCGGCCACATTCGCGCTTTCGCGCTGTTTTCTGCCGTGGCCAGTTCAGTCACGCTGATCCACGTGCTGTGGGTGGATCCGTGGGTCTGGGCGATGTTGCGCGTGATCGCGGGTGTCGCGATGGTGGGGCTGTACACCGTCATTGAAAGCTGGCTCAACGTCGTCGCGCCGCGGGAGAGTCGGGGGCGGGTGTTCGCCAGCTACATGCTGGTCAATTTCCTGGCCCTGGCGGCGGCGCAGGTCATGCTGGTCAATGTGGATATCGGTAGCTTCACGCTGTTTGCTTTCGCGGCCATCCTGATTTCCCTGTCGCTCACTCCCGTCGTGCTGACCGGCCTGCATCAGCCGCCGCTGGTGCCGGTGCCGGCCTATGCCGCATCACGCATGCTGAAAACCGCGCCGCTGGGGGCCGTGGGCTCGCTGCTTAGCGGGGTGGCGACGGCGGCTGTGTGGGGCATGGTGCCGCTGATGGCACAGGCCATGAGCATGACGCCCGGCGAAATTGCCCGGCTGATGATCGTCATGATTCTTGCTGGCGGGCTGGCGCAGATTCCGGCAGGGCAGCTCGGCGATCGTTTTGACCGCCGCATCGTTCTGCTACTGCTAAGCATTGTCGCGACCCTGTCGAGCATAGGCCTTGTGGTCGCTGTGACTTACAACCACACGCCGGCCATGTTGGGTGCGCTCGCTGGTATCGGTGCCGCGGGGTTCTGCGTCTATTCGGCCTGCGTTGCCCTGGTCAATGATCACCTCGACAGCAGCGAGATCGTGCCGGCGGCCTCGACCTTGCTGCTGATTCACGGCGCGGGCGCCATCGCGGGCCCGCTGCTGGCCGGTCTGCTGATGCAGTGGATTGGCCCGGTCGGCCTCGGTTGGCATTTCGTTGGCGCGTGGACACTGCTGACGATATACGCGCTATGGCGCACCGTCGTGGCGACCCGCGTACGGCAGCAGAGCACCGGCCTGCGCTGGGTCATGCGCACCAGCCCGGTGGCGCTGGAGCTGCTGGACGAGGACATCACGTGACCGCGCGCCGCGCGCCGATGAGCGGCCGCGGCACTCGCTGGGTCCGGGGCGCAGCGCTGCTATGGCTGGCCTTCTTTTTTTCGGTGAGCGCGACGGCGGCGGAGCTGAGTCGGGATGAGCGGCTGGCGATGCTGCCGACAGAAGGCATCCCGCTGTATGCGCCGGCGGAGATTCGCTGGTCCGCGCAGCAGGTTCCCTTTATCACGGTGCAGGATGCGCGCGATCTGCCCTTTCTTCTGGGGCTGATCCACGGCCATCTGCGCCGAACCCAGATGGACATGCTGCGTCGTGTGGTCTATGGACGCACGGCGGAAATGGCTGGGGTGGTGGCGGCTGATGTGGATGCGCTGCTGCGCACCGTTGATCTGACCCGGGCCGTGCCGGCGATGGCCGCACAACTGGACGCCGCTACTCGCGCCTGGGTGGAGGCCTTTGTGGATGGCATCAACTGGCACGGCGAGCGCATCAATCGCTGGCCCGCCGACGCCCGCTGGCTGGGGCTGGATGCCCATGAGCCCTGGACCGTCGAGGACGTGCTGGCCATCGGCCGCCTGGGCAGCATCGATATCAGCATCGGCCGCAAGCTCGGCCTGCTGCGCCTGCGCGAGGAGGCGCACTTCGCCGAATACCGCGCGCGACTGCAGGAATATGAGGCGCGCGGTGAACCCAGCTTCGGCCCGGGTGAGCCGACGCCGCTGGGAGCGCTGGCGACGCTCGGGCGCTCCGGCAGCAACAGCTTTGTCGTGGGTGCCCGGCGCTCGGCCAGCGGGGCGCCGATCATTGCCAACGACCCGCATCTTGGCTACCTGCTGCCCAACTTGTGGATGCTGGTCGGCTATCGCAGCCCCGACGGCGCAGCGATTGGTTTCAGCTTTCCGGCGACGCCGGCCATTGTCGTTGGCCGCAATGACCACGCCGGCTTCGGCGGCACCAACATGGCAGCGTTCAGCCACGCGCTCTATGCCCTCCCGGAAACGGCGGAGCTGCACGAAGCCGAGGAGGAGACCATCCGTGTCCGCGGCTGGCCCAATCGGCGCTATCAGCGCGCGGAAAGCGCCTGGGGCCCGGTGGTCCGCGACGGCGGAGCACTCAAACGCATGGGTTTGCCGGGGCCGACGGCGATTCGCTGGCAGGGACACGCAGCGTCAACCGAGATGCGCAGCTGGCTGGCGGCGAGCCGGGCTACGAGCTGGGAGGCCTATCGCGATGCTTTTGTGGGCTATGCCGTTGCCGGGCAGAACCTGCTCTACGCCGGAGCCGATGGCGACATCGGCCAGCTGCTCGCGCTGATTCACAGGCCCGCTGCCGCGCACAACGGCGCGCAGCTGATTGAGCCGGCCACCACGGAGGCCCTCGAGCGCTGGTCGGTGGGGCCACGCGACAGCCGTGCGCTGCCGGCCGTGCACAACCCACCACAGGCCCTGCTGGTATCGGCCAATAACGTTCCCATTCTGACCACCCCCCCGATCAGCGCCGGCGGCAATCAGAATGACCGGGTGCGCCGGATTCGGGCACTGATTCGTGCCAAACCGCGCTTGAGCGTGGCCGATGTGCAGGCGATTCAGCGCGATACCTGGCACGGCTCGGCCCATGCGGCCGCGCAGGCGCTGCTGTCGCGGGTGCACGGGCGCGCGCTGGGCGAGCGCAGTCATGAACTGGTGACCGCACTGGCGCAATGGGACGGACACTTCGATATCGACAGCCGGGGCGCCGCGCTGTGGTTTCACGTCAGCAGCCGCTTTGTGGATCGCCATTACGCGCCGCGCTGGGGCGAGCCCATCGCCAAACACCTGCGCAATAGCCTGGCGCTACAGACATTTCTCAATGAAGACCTGCGTGAGGGCGCCATCGACTTCGCACTGATCGAAGAGGTGCTGGCCGCGAGCGCCCGTGCGGCAGGCCGGGATCGCTGGGGCGACGTGCACCGGCTGGAGGTGCAGCATGTCCTTGGCCGCGTGCCGCTGCTCGGTCGGCGCTGGCGCTACGGCGACATCCCTTTGCCGGGCAACAATGCCACCGTCGCCAAGAGCGTGGGGCCGTGGAATGGCGAAAAGCACACCGCCTATTTCGGGCAGCAGGCCCGGCATGTCAGTGACATGGCAGACCGCGATGCCAACCATTTCATCCTCTTCGGTGGTAACGATGGCTGGCCCGAAAGCGTCAATTTTCGTGATCAGCTGCCGCTGTTTCTGGCGGGGGAGATGCTGAGCCTGCCGCTGTCCACCGAGGGCGTGGCCCGTGTGTTCGAGCGGCGTATGGCGCTGCAGCCGATAGCCGATCGGTCGGCCGCGGACAACAAGCCCTCGCCAGCGCCACGCGTGGTGCCCGAAGTGCCGGCCGCGCCCTGACCACAGCGGCAAGACCGGCCCGCCCGGCACCGGCGATGGACTGCCAATTGCATCGCGGTTGACGTCACCCCTGACTGGGGCTCGTGGACGCATTTCTTAAGCGATGGAATTATGGATCTGGCAACCCTCGGGGGATTGATACTCGGCGCCGTGCTGGTGATTGTCGCCATCCTGTTGGGCGACGCCGGGCTGATGGCGTTTGTGGACGGACCCAGCGTACTGATCGTTGTTGGCGGTTCGGTTTCCGCAGTATTGATGCGCTTCCCGATGCGCGATTTCTTCACCGCGATGATGGCCGGATTCGGCCGGGCCTTCAAAGACCGCACCGATGATCCGCTGCAGGTCATCGAAAACGCCCGCGAACTGGCCGACATTGCCCGAAAAAGTGGATTGATCGCACTGGAGAACGTCGATATCAGCAACCCCCTGCTGGCCAAGGGTGTGCAGTACTGCGTGGATGGCATGGACGCGGAGTTCATCCGCAAGATGATGCACAAGGACATCGCGGCGTCGATTCAGCGAAATCAGGTGGGCGAGCGGGTATTCCGCGCGCTCGGTGACGCGGCGCCGGCCTTTGGCATGATCGGCACACTGGTGGGCCTGGTGCAGATGCTGGTCAATTTGTCGGATCCCAGCTCCATCGGGCCGGCGATGGCCGTGGCCCTGCTGACCACCATGTACGGCGCCTTGCTTGGCAACCTGGTTTTTCTGCCGATGGCTGACAAGCTGGCTCATCGAGCGCAGCAGGAAAACCGCATCCGGGCGCTGATCATGGACGCGGTGCTCGGCATCAATGCTGGCACCTCGCCGCGCGTGCTGGAGGAATCCCTGCTGGTCGGACTGGAGCAGCCCGGCAAGGATAAGGCGGCGGATGCGCCGACTCCGGCCCCAGCATGACGGATGATGCCCTCAATGGAGCGGATGCTGCCCCGCAACCCGCCGGCCTGCCGCCCTGGATGGCGACCTTTGCCGACCTGATGTGCCTGCTGATGTGCTTTTTCGTGCTGCTCTTCGCCTTCTCGAAGGTGGAGGAAGAAAAGTTCAAGCAGATGGCGGGGTCGATGCGCGAGGCCTTCGGCGGGGTGCAGTACATCAAGAGCAATAGTGAAGACGCCACGCCGGGTATGGAGCAGGGCGTGGTGTCGCGCACCGGGTCCATGGCCATTTCGCTGGATCAACGCGCGCAGCAGCAGGTGCATCAGCAGGTTCAGGAAACACGCACTGAGGATCTGCTCGACGAGTTGCGCTCGGTCATGCAGAAAGAAATTGCCGAGGACAGCATCGTCATCGAGCGCGATGGCGAGGACGTGGTGATCCGCTTTCCCGAGCATGTGTCCTTCGACTCCGGGCAGGCCCAGCTCGTGGCCAAGGCCTTGCCGTTGATTCGCCGTGTGGTCAGCGTGATTCCCGATGGACAGGACATCGTCGTGGCCGGTCATACCGACAACATTCCCATTCGCAGCGGTCGATTTGGCTCAAATTGGCAACTCTCGGCCGCGCGGGCCGCGGAAGTCGCCCAGCAGGTCCTGCTGGCCGGGACGATCGCCGCTGATCGGCTCACCGTTGCCGGCTATGCCGACACCCGCCCGCTTGAACCGAACACGAGCCGTGACAATCGGGCCCGTAACCGCCGCGTCGAAATTATCGTAAAGGCGTCGATCAATGCGCCGGCGGGAGCGTCGGCGGCCGCCGACCAGGTGATTGAAATCGACCCGTAACCGCTGCAGCGCAAGGCAAACGCGCTTACGATAGCGAACATGACAAATGTTCAAGACTTTCTTCAGCGCGGATCGGGCACCACAGATGAGGCGCTAGCCGCATTCGATACGCTGCCGGCCGTGGATTTCGACTTCATGCAAGGGCGCTGGGTGGGGCGTGGCCTCGCGACCGGCCATCCGATGGACGGGCTGCTCGAGCTTTACGGCTGGTACGGCAAAGCCTTTGACTCTCCGGAGAACGTTCATCCGCTGCTGTTTGGCGACTGTGGACAGCATTGCATGGAGCCGTTTCCGCTGATGGCCACCATGGGGCTGCTGGGGCCGAACATCGCCCGCAAACCGGTGATGAAAACGCTGTTCGGTGTGTTCAGCCCGGTGTTTCGCACGCGCAAGCATCGGGCGCGGATGCGGAGCACCGAATTCCGCGGCAAGGTGACCGCGACCATGATTTACGACGGTCTGCCCATCAACGATCTGTTTGTAAAGGTCGATGACGACACCGTGATGGGCCTGATGGACCTCAAGGGTCTGGAGGCGCCATTTTTCTGGCGGATGCAGCGGGAAACACCGCGCGGCTAGAAAATGCCCGGTAGCAGCGCCCGCCCAGCGCCGATGCGGAAACCTCAAGCTCCCAGCCATAGGCCGCGAGGATATGTTCGACCAAGTTCAGGCCGGCGCCACTCGGCAGTGTGACCGTGTCGGGCGTGCGTGATACGACGCGACCCGACGACGGTCCGCTGTCGGCAACCGTCAGTTCCTGCGGGCTAGCCCGCACCTGCACCGGCCAGCCGCCATGCCGCACCGCGTTATCAAGCAGGTTCCAGAGCAGCGTGAACAGGTCCCGCGCCTCCAGGGGCAGCGTCAGCAGTGGCGCGGCGTCGAGGGTGATGGCGGCCTCGGGCAGGTCATGATCACTGCGCAGGACCACCAGCGCGCGATCGAACTGCCCACGCAGGTCGGTGGGCCGTAACCCGGGCTGCGGGCCATGTACCCGCGCGCGGGCCAACTCCTGCTCCAGCGGCAACCACATGCGCGCCAACGTGCGCTGCACCAGGTCGCTGGGCACCTGATCCTGAAGCTCGGCCTGCTGATGCAACGCGAACAGCGGGGTCTTCAGCTCGTGGGCGAGATTGGCCGCCACTTCCCGCTGGCGCCGCATGCGCGCGTCCTGCGTGGCCAGCAGTTGATTCACGGTGTGGGCCAGCGGTTGCAGCTCGCGGGGCAGGGCCTCATTCACGGTGGCCTGCTGGCCGTCACACATGGCCGTGATGTCGGCCTGCAGGCGTCGCACCGGCTGCAGGCCCCAGCGGGTGACGGCGGCACTGACCAGCACCACGATGATGGCCAGCCCACTCAGTAGCACGATGAGGATGCGGTCCAGCTCGCGTTGCAACTGGTCAAGTGCCGTCGAGTCACGCGCCACGACCATGCCCTGCGGGCGGTCCGAGGGGTCGGCAAGCCGCCAGTCCACCACGGCCAGCAGCGTTTCATCTAGCGGGCCGCGCAGGCGCAGGATGGTGCGTCGTGCCTGCGCGGTGGACTGCCAATCCGGCGGCAACTGGGAGCGCAGCGAGAAACCCGCCAATGACGCCGAACGGGCCGGCAAAGCGCTGCTGTCATCGCCGTCGAGCTGCTCCCAGTAATGGCCGGAATACCGTTCGCCGTAGAGTCCGAGGTCAATTTCCTCCAGCGGCATCAGCGCGGCGTACAGCCGCAGGCTGTCGAGCCGGGCCTCTAGCTCCGTCGTCCAGTGATCCGTCAACGTGCCGCTCAGGTGCGTACGCAGAACAAGACCGAGCACGAGCAGCACCAGTGCTACGGCGAACGCGATGCGCCGTGTCAGTATCTGCACCAGCGAGGCGGCTGCCCGGCGGGTGACGGAGGCGCCGGGCATCACGGGACGGTCGGGCTGGATGCGGTCGCATCGGGCCAACGCAATCGATAGCCCCGGCCCGGCTCGGTGATGATGGTGTCCGCTCCGAGCTGCTGGCGCAGGCGGCGAATCCACTGCTCGACGGCGTTGTCCGTCGGGTCGTCGACCACAAGAGCGGCCTGATCGCGCAGGGCATCCTTGCTGACGCTGCGCTGCCGGGCGGCAATCAGGGTCGTGAGCACCTGACGCAGGGTTGGGCTCAGTGGCAGCGGGCCGTTCGGGCCATGCAGCTGCCCTGCGCTGACGTCAAAGGCGAACTGACCCCGTGCGCCAAACGGTAGCGCCGTGGCGTGGTCGCGCGAGCCGTGGACAACGCGTTGCAGCCGGGCCAGCAACTCCCGTGCGTGATAAGGCTTCGCCAGGTAATCGTCAGCACCGGCAAGAATGCCGTCGGCGCGGTCGTCAGGCGCCCCCCGGGCGGAGACCACGATCACCGGCGTTTGCAGTCCGCGTTGTCGCCATTGCCGCAGCAGCTGCAAGCCATCGCCATCAGGCAGCCCCAGGTCCAGCACGATGGCCGTGAAGTTGTGGGTTCGGGTCAGGGAATCGGCCCATTCGGCGGTCGGGGCCGCCTCGCTGGTGAAACCGTGCTGTTCCAGTAGCGTCTGCACGCCGCCGCGCAGGTCGCTGTCGTCATCAACGACGAGAACTTTCATCACGCAACACGCGATAGCGACCCGTGGACGGATCGACCCGGACCAGCAGACGTTCGCCCTGGGCGCTTTGCCACACGACGAGCAGCGCCCCGTTGCGCCAGGTCTGGCTGAGCTTGTGGCCGCCGTAATGCTGTCGTAATGACTGTTGCGCCTGGACAATATGGGTGCGTTCGCTGGCGCCGGCATCGCTGTGTGCGGGTGTCGACAGGCTGACAGCCAGCGCGACTAGCAGCACGGCGCCAAGGCCTGCGCGTACGCGGCGCGCGCGGGGCAACCGCCGGACGAAATGAGGGCATGGGCACCGACACTTGCGCAATTCATCGCCAGGAACGTGACCACGGATGGTAGCCCAGCAGTAGGCCGCCAGTGGAGTCCACCACGACCCGTAATGGCCCGTGGCGCACGCTGAAGCCGTAGAGCACCCAGCAGCCTTTGTCGTAGTACGCCCGCTCGACATTCAACCCCAGCCGATGCCAGGCGATGTCGTAGGCGTGATGCACCGAATACCGCGGGGCATGGAAATGCCGGGGTGCAACCCAGGCGCGCGGGTTGTGACGTGGGCGGGGATGCGCGTACCGATAATCCGGGCGATGGCCGCGCGGGGGCTGGTAATGACGTTGCGGATGCGCATTGTGCTGGCGCGAACTCGGAGATTGCCGGTGGTGGTCGCGATCCAGGTGGCGGGCCTGGCGCTCGGCACCGCGCGGCGGGTTGGTGCGTTGCGTGGGTCGAGCGTCGCGTCCGTCACGCGGAGAATGGGCGGGTGCCGCATCGCGCAGATGGCGCGAATCCGTGCGCGTATCGCGGTCATTGTCGGCCCAGGCGACCGCACTGCTGCCGAGCGCCACACAGAGAAGAACGGAGCGGAGAATCGTGGTCATGGCGGGATCCGGTAAGGATGGGAGGCCCCAGCCTGACGGCCCGACCTGAGCGCGAGCTGACAGCCCGACTGCACGGCGCCTGCGCGCTGGCTACGATAGGGAAATCTACAAATGTCACTGACGCCCCCGCGTCGACTCGTCAGGTTATCCCCATGTCCAATGCATCCGCCCCTTCCGCCCCGGCATCGAACTCGCCGGCAGCATCATCTGCGCACGCCACGGG
>JBDNBC010000055.1:0-12352 GCA_039768115.1 Oceanococcaceae bacterium | reverse complement strand
GCCGAAGGCTGAGGTGATGAATACGACCTTGTCGAATCCTGACTCGGTGTCGATGGTGAACATCACGCCGGATGCCCCGACATCCGAGCGCACCATGCGTTGTACGCCGGCGGACAGGGCCACCTCGCTGTGCTCAAAGCCATGATGCACACGGTAGGAGATCGCCCGGTCGTTGTATAACGAAGCGAAGACCTGCTTGATGGCGTCGAGCACCGCGTCAATGCCGCGTACGTTGAGGAAGGTTTCCTGCTGCCCGGCAAACGAGGCCTCGGGCAGGTCTTCGGCGGTAGCGGAGGAGCGTACCGCCACGGAAATATCGCCGCCCTCAGCCAACTGGTTGAAGGCCGCGCGGATATCGGCTTCCAGCGTCGGCGGGAAGGGCTGGTTCTCGACCCAGTCGCGAATCTGCTTGCCGGTCACCATCAGTGCCTGCACGTCTTCCGGGTCCAGCGCCGAAAGGGCGGTATGGATGCGCGCGGCCAGGCCGTCATGGTTGAGAAACTCGCGGTAGGCCGCGGCGGTGGTCGCAAAGCCGTCGGGCACGCTGACCCCGGCACCGGCCAGCTGCGAAATCATTTCGCCCAGGGATGCATTTTTGCCCCCGACGGTTTCGACATCGCCCATGCCGAGTTGGGAGAACCAGATGACGGAAGCTGAACTCACGGCGTACCCTCGTAGTTGTTGGGAGCCACCGGGCAACCGGGCGGCAGACGCAACATAAAAAAACAGACACGACAAAGGGTGAGCATGAAAACGCAGCGGCAGGTGTTCTTTCTGTCGGATCGAACGGGGATCACGGCCGAAACGCTGGGCAACAGTTTGTTATCCCAGTTTGACGACATCGAATTTCAGCGCACCACACTTCCCTTCATCAATACGCCGGACAAAGCGCATTCCACAGTGGCGTGGATTGCGCGGATGTCAGACGTGACTCAGCCGCCCATTATATTCAGCACGACGGTCAACGACGACATTCGCGCGATTCTGCGCACCGCACAGGGGCAATTCTTCGATCCTTTCGATACCTGGCTGGGGGGGCTGGAGCAGGCGCTCGGACTGCCGTCGGCCCATGTCGAGGGGCGTGCGCACGGCATGCCGGACCGCACTCGCTATGAGTCGCGCATTGATGCGATGAATTTTTCGCTGATGCATGACGACGGCCAGACCGCGCGCAATCTCGAGCGTTCCGACGTGATTCTGGTGGCGCCCTCGCGTTGCGGGAAAACGCCCACCTGTTTGTACATGGCCATGCAGCACGGGTTGTTTTGCGCCAACTATCCGCTGATTGAAGAAGATCTTGAAGCGGTGCAGCTGCCCTCACCGATCCGGCCGTATCAGCCGAAAATTTATGGATTGATTTGCGACGTCGACCGCCTGCATCAGATTCGCACCGAGCGTCGGCCAGGCAGCAAGTACGCTTCGCTACCGCAATGCCAGTTCGAGCTGTCTCAGGCCGAGATGCTGTTCAAGCGCTTCGGCATCCCCTACCTGAACACGAGCAACACCTCCATCGAGGAAATTGCCGCGCACATCATGCAGGACAAGAACCTGCGCCGACATGCGTTTTGAGTGATGCCCGAGAGCCGATAATTGCGGTCGTGTTACGAACCGCGCGCACTGAACCACCGCGCACCCGATCGGTCATTGGTGGCCCTTTTTCCAGCACAGGAGACACTCCATGACAATCCGCTTGCATTCTTCCGCTGTTATGACGCGCGCTTTGGCCACGGCCATTGTGCTGTCTCTGCTCTGGGCGGCGACCCCGGTACTGGCCCAGTCGCCGGTTCCGGAAACCCGTGCCATCAGCGTGAGTGGTGCCGCAATTCGGCGGGTTGTTCCGGATCAGGTCGAGTTTCGGATAGCGGTGGATGGGCGCGGCGCGACCGCTGAAGAGGCCCTGAGTCGCGCCGGGAAAAAAGTGGCGGAGGCCCTGCGGGCGCTGCGCTCGCTGACGGAGCCCGAGCAGATTCAGGCCCTGGATACCCAGCTCCGTGAGGTCGTGGAAGGTACCAACCGCACGTGGGTGCGTGATCGCGGCGAGCCGTTGGAAATGCTCGCAACGCGTACCCTGCGTGTCGAGCGTATGCCGATGGCCCAGCTCGGCGCCGCTGTCGCAGCTTTGGCCAAAGGTGACCTGGCGCGGCTGGAGCAAATCACGCCGGTAGTTTCGGCGGCTCGGTCGATCGAGAACGAACTGCAGCTCGAAGCTGCCGACGATGCCCGCTCGCGCGCCCGCGCGCTGGCTGAGCGACTCGGGGTGGAGCTCGGACTGCCGTTGAGCGTGGACGTGCACGACAACCACCGCCCGCAGCCGCGCACGATGGCAATGGCCGACGGCATGATGCTCAAGGCGCAGGCCGCGTCGGTCGAAGCGGGATACGACAACGCCGGCGAGCAGGAAATCGAAGCCCGCGTGCGGATACGCTTCGAATTGCTCCCCCCGCGTCCGCGCTAGGACGACCTCAGCCCAGATGCTGGCAGACCCGGCTCAAACGACCGTTACTGATGGCCAGGCGCAGAGTGGCCGGGTTGCGGCCATCGCGGCGCCACACCATCGATTTGCGTCCGCCACGTTGCAGCGTCCATTGCGGGTGACGCTCCAGCACCGCACGACTGCGGTGGGCGTCATCGCCGGCCATGATCAGGCGCGAGCCCACCCGCACGCGCTGGTCGCATTCCATCAGGCTGCGGGCCGCGACCGTCGGGCTGGTGATGATCATCGCGGCGAGCGTCAGGGCCAGGGTTGGGAGATTGCAGGAGGGAGCTCTCATCGTGGCGGTTTCCGTCAGGTAGGTGCGAATGAAGTACGCAGTAGCGGCGCCGCACCGGACATCGGCGACGCCTGGCGCATGGCCGGCGCAGGTTGCCGTGTCGCCCGCGCGCAGTACACTCGCGGCTCCTATTCTTCCGCTGGCCCGCGTTTCCGGTGCCGGCCACTACCTCAGGGCTGATATGGATACTGCTGATCTCGAACTCTTTCGCGATACCGTCAAGCGCTTCATCCGCGAAGAAGTCGCGCCGCACTACGAACAGTGGGAGAAAGCCGGTCGCGTCCCGCCGGAGTTCTACCTCAAGATGGGTGAAAACGGTTTGCTGTGCGTTGATCAGCCGGAAGCCTATGGTGGTATCGGCGCGCCGTTTGAGTTTTCGATGGTCGTTCTCGAAGAGGTCGCACAGGCCGGTTTCATGGCGCTGGCCAGTAACCTGAGCGTGCACTCCGACATCGTCGCGCCGTACATCCTGCATCTGGGCACCGAAGAGCAGAAGCAGGACTACCTGCCGCGAATGGCCTCGGGTGAGTGCATTGGCGCCATTGGCATGACCGAACCCGGCGCAGGCTCCGATCTGGCCAACATCCGGTCGCGGGCCGTCGCGGACGGGCAAGGCGGATGGGTTGTCAACGGCGGCAAGACCTTCATCACCAACGGGCAGAATGCCGGGGTCGTGTGCGCGGCGATCAAGACAGACCCGGAGCGCGGCTCGAAGGGCGTCAGCCTGATGCTGCTGGACACGGACCAGCCGGGCTTCGAGCGCGGACGTAACCTCGACAAGATCGGCCAGCACGCCGCGGACACCTCGGAGCTTTTCTTCAAGGATCTTGCCGTGCCCGATGGCAAGATCCTGGGTCGTGCCGGCGGCGGTTTCGGTCACATGATGGACGAGCTGCCGCGCGAGCGGCTGGCGCTGGCGATCACCGCGGCGGCTCACGCCCGCGGCGCCATCGAGCGCACCCTGGCTTACGTGCAGGAGCGCAAGGCTTTTGGTCAGTCTGTCGGCCAGTTCCAGAACACGCGCTTCATTCTGGCGCGGGCAACGGCGGAGATGGAATCAGCCTGGGCCTTCTGCGAGAAGGGCATGGCCAAGTACGCTCAGGGGCAGCTAACGCCGGTCGATGCCTCGATGATCAAGCTGGTCACAACCGAGCTGGAGAACCGCGTGTGCGATCAGTGCCTGCAGCTTTTCGGTGGCTATGGGTACATGTCCGAGTATCCGATTTCCCGGGACTTCGTGGACGCGCGCATCCAGCGCATTTATGGCGGAACCAGCGAAATCATGCAGGAGATCATTGCCCGCTCGCTGCTGGGGCGATAGTCGGCCGGCCGTGCAGGTTGCGTCTATTGAATCGGGTGCTTGCGGCCCCATTTGGAATCGGTTCGATGGTGTTTTTGCGGTGGAAAACCATGCCCATTTATGAATATGCCTGCCGGGCTTGCGGCGACGAGCGTGAAGTTTTACAGAAGATGTCTGATGCGCCGTTGACGCAGTGTCCGGCCTGCGCACAGCCGGCCTTGTACAAGAAGGTGTCGGCGGCCGGGTTCCGGCTGGCCGGTTCGGGATGGTACGAGACGGACTTCAAGTCAACGGGCAAGCGCAATCTGGCCGGCGGCAGTGATGCGGCACCTTCGAGTGCCGAGTCCGCCAAGGCGAAACCGGCGGAGACGTCGAGCGGTTCCGCTCCCGCATCGACGGGAGCCGCCGCCGCGTGAAGATCGGCTGGCGGGCGCCCATCCGGGCCTGGCTCATCGCGGGGTTACTGGTCTGGGTGCCGCTGGTTGCGACCTGGCTGGTCATCCGACTGCTGGTCGATACGCTCGACAAATCCCTGCTGTTGCTGCCGGCACCATTGCGTCCGGAACATTGGCTGGGTGTGGAGTTGCCCGGCCTCGGGATTGCACTGAGTGCGGTGGTGGTCCTGGGTACGGGCGCTTTGCTGGCCAACCTCGCCGGGCAGCGGTTCGTCTCCTGGACAGAGTCGCTGCTCGGGCGCATTCCGCTGGTCAAGTCGGTTTATGGCGGCTTCAAAAGTCTGACCTCCGCGATCATGAGCGACGGCAGCACCACCTTTCGCAAAGTCGTACTGATCGAGTATCCCAATGACGGCATCTGGACGGTGGCTTTCCAGACCGCCGACCCGCCACCGTCGGTATCGGCGGTGCTGGGTGCCACGATTACCGTCTACGTGCCAACCACGCCGAACCCGACATCGGGTTTCGTGGTCTTTGTGACACCTGACCGGGTGCGGCCACTGCAGATGAGCGTAGAAGACGCGCTGAAGCTGGTCATGACATTGGGCGTCGCCACCCAGGACGCGCCGGCGAAAGGGGGGCGGGCGTCACCCGTGCCCGGGTCAGGCGCCATTGCGTCTGGTGCCGACATAACCCTCTCGTCTGAAAAATAGAGCCCCGTCCGGCAAGCCGTTACCATATCGGGTTTTGCACCAGCTTCTGGTGCATATCTGCTGCAGAGATTCATGTACCGAACCCATCTCAGCGCCGAGGTCGGCGCGCCCCTGATTGATTCCACCGTGACCCTGGCCGGCTGGGTACAGCGGCGGCGTGACCATGGCGGCGTCATTTTTGTCGACTTGCGCGATCATCAGGGCATCACGCAGGTGGTCTTCGACCCGGACGACGCCGCGCTTTTTGCGCAGGCGGAAAAAATCCGCAATGAGTGGGTGATCCAGGTGGAGGGTCGTGTACGTCCGCGTCCCGAGGGCACGGTCAATCCCAACCTGCCATCCGGTGAGGTGGAGGTGTATGTGCAGTCGATGGTGGTGCTGAACCGTGCCGAAGCGCTCCCCTTCCTGGTCGACGACACCGACGTCAGCGAGGAAGTGCGGCTGCGTTATCGCTATCTGGAGATGCGCAGTCCGCAGTTTCAGTCGCGCCTGCGGTTGCGTGCCCGGATGATCGGTTCCATGCGCCGCTTTCTGGAAGGCGAAGACTTTCTCGAAGTCGAAACGCCCATTCTGACCAAGGCCACACCGGAGGGCGCGCGCGATTATCTGGTGCCCAGCCGTACCCAGGAGCACCGTTTTTTTGCGCTGCCGCAGTCGCCCCAGCTGTTCAAACAGTTGCTGATGATGGGCGGCTGTCATCGCTATTTCCAGGTGGCCCGCTGCTTCCGCGATGAAGACCTGCGCGCGGACCGGCAGCCGGAGTTCACCCAGCTTGATATCGAGACCTCGTTCATGACGGAGGAAGACATCAAGCAGCTGATGGAGCAGATGCTCTGCGTGATGGTGAAGGAGACCACCGGCGATACGCTGCCGCAGCCGTTTCCGCGCCTGAGCTATGACGACGTCATGCAGCGCTTTGGCTCGGACAAGCCGGACTTGCGTAACCCGCTCGAGCTGACCGAAATCGCGGACTTGCTGGGAGAGGTCGAGTTCAAGGTGTTCGCCGGGCCGGCGGCCGACCCTCAAGGTCGTGTGGCCGTAATGCGTGTTCCCGGGGGTAACACCCTGACCCGCAAGCAGATCGACGATTACACCCAGTTCGTGGGTCGGTACGGCGCGCGTGGTCTCGCCTACATCAAGATCAACGAAGTGGCAGCGGGGCGCGAAGGTCTGCAGTCGCCCATTACCAAGTTCCTGCCCGATGCGGCGCTCGAGGGCATTCTTGCGCGCACCGGAGCGCAGGATGGCGACTTGCTGTTCTTCGGCGCCGACAAGGCCGATGTCGTCAACGCGGCGCTGGGTGCGTTGCGGGACCGGGTGGCGCGCGAGATGGGCCTGCTGCAGGGCCGCTGGGCACCGCTCTGGGTCGAAGACTGGCCGATGTTCGAGTTTGACGCCGACAGCAAGCGCTGGGTGGCGCTGCATCATCCGTTCACGGCGCCGCGGGACCTGACCCCGGAGCAATTGGCGGCACAGCCACAATCGGCCCGTGCACAGGCCTACGATGTCGTACTCAATGGCTTCGAGATTGGTGGCGGGTCGGTGCGTATTCATCGTCCCGAGATGCAGTCGGCGGTGTTTGATGCGCTGGCCATTACGCCGGAAGAGGCCCAGGAGAAGTTCGGGTTTTTGCTCACCGCATTGAAGTACGGCTGCCCGCCGCATGGCGGAATTGCCTTTGGTCTCGACCGACTGGCCATGCTGCTGACCGGAGCGGACTCGATTCGCGAGGTGATCGCCTTCCCGAAAACCCAGACGGCGAGTTGCCCGTTGACGGAGGCGCCGGGCGCGGTCAGCGAGACGCAGCTGCGCGACCTGCACATTCGTTTGCGGGTCAAGCCGCAGGTGGCCGGCACGGCCGCCACTGACAGTGGAGAAATGGCATGAGCCCGTTGTTTGGTCGAGCCGTACCTGGCGGAGGCAAGACCGGCGGTCTTGGCGTCGCCGCGGTAGGAATACTGGCGCTGTTGGCGGGTTGTGGCGGCATTGGTGACGGCAATGCGCCCGAGTCGCTGGAGATTGCCATTGGCGGGCAGACGACCGACGCGGAAGTCTTCGCCTGTGCCACTCAGGTGCCGCAGGCGCGTCTGGAGTTCACGGATGGTTCCGTCGGTGATTTCGTGCGCCGCATTCGCTGGTCCAGCGCCGATGACCAGGTGCTCAATGTCAGTGACGGCAGCATCGAAACCGCTAACGGGTTCTTCGTCAATGGCGCCTTGCTTCCGGTCACGCCGGGCACCACCACGATCCGTGCAGACTATCTCGATGGCCTGTTTGTCGACACCATTGACGTCACGGTTTCACCGGCCCGCCTGGAAGTCACGCCCGTTCGTGTGCTCGCGCTGCCGGGGCGAACCGTGCAGTTGGTGGATACGCTGGTGCGTGAAGGCCTGACGCAATTTTCGGCCAGTGATCTCAATCAGGTCGGCGTGTTTTCAATTGAAGGAATTGACCCGGCCGACTTCGATGATGATCCGGCAACGGATACGCCATCGGCCCCGGCGCGCGTTGGTTCGGTCGATGGCGCCTTCGTTGCTTCCGAGCCCGGCGTGTACCGCGTGCAGTACGCCATTGATTTCTGTGGGGCCAGTACGGTGGCCGAGGTGGAGGTGACGAACGCGACGGTGGAGCGCGTGGAGGTGCGTGACCGCGTGACCGGCCAGCCCGTGACCGGGGCCCTCGAGCTGTTTCCGGACAGTTCGCGTGATATCGATGTGTTTGGTGTGCTCGAAGGCGGACGCGAGATTGTCCTGACCAATAGCGTCAGCTACAACGTGCTCGATGCGGACGGTGAGCCGGTCAATGATGTGATTTTTTCGACCCTGCGGGGGCTGGGGACCATCAGTGCTTTTGGTCGCTCTCCCGCAGAAGAGGGTGTTGATCCCGTGCCATTCCCGCGTGAAGTGACGCTGCGGGTGGGCTTTGACCCCACATTGGACGATGACACCGACGCGACGGTGGATGACGACATTTTTGCGCCGGATATCCCGGTGCGTGTGCTGGATGCCTCACTCGATCCTGACACCCTCCGCATCGCGCAGGACGGGTTGACGATTCTTCCGGGCACCGGCATTACCCTGACGGTGCGCGGCGATTTTCGTGGCCCCGCCGGTGAGTTTGTGGATGTCGATCTGTCCAAGGACGTGCAATGGCTGAGTGGTGACACGGCTCGCGCTACCGTAAACAACACCATCGGTTCCAAGGGTTTTGTGTTCGCACCGGTACAACGAGTGGAGCGCAATGCCGACGATACGGCGAATGAGGCGGTGACGAATCTGGGGTCGGTGGTGATTACCGCGCGGCGCTTCTCCGCGGCCGATGGCACGACCACGACGCTGCCCGAGGTGGCCGCCACCCTCGCGGTTGGTCAACCCGACGCGGCCGAAGGCGAGACGGCTCCGGCTCCCGTGACGCTGGCGGCGCTGCAGGTCGAGCTTGTCGATTCGGCGGCACCGCGAACGCTCGGGAAGAGTTTTTCAGTGCGTGCCGAGGGCGAGTTGCAACGTGAGGCCACGCTGGTCAATACGCAGGACCTTTCGGGTCAGGTGATCTGGGATATTGTCGAGGGCGCGGATTTCGCGCACATCAGCAATCGCAGTGGCCGCAAGGGCCAGATCACCGTGTTGACCGACCAGACTGTCGAGATTGTGGTTCGGGCGCGGTATTTCAATTCGGTGGTTCAGGACGCCGTGGTCAGTGCGACCGTCGCGGTGGAACTGAACCCCGTCGCGCCCTGACCAAGAGGACGGGCACATTTACGTGTGCCAGCGTATTGCTTGCGGGCGTGTTGTCACGTTCGCTCCATCCTTAAACGGAGGATGTCGTCATGAGTGCTGTTGCCCTGCCCATTACTGACTTTAATGCCTTGAGCGATGCGTCCTGCGAGGAGCGGATCGTGCAGGCCAAGCGCATGCTGGGTCAGCGGCTGACCATCCTGGGCCATCATTACCAGCGCGATGAGGTTTTTCGCCACGCGGACATCTCCGGAGACTCTCTGAAGCTGTCGCGACTGGCCGCGCAGAGCGATGCCGAGTTCATTGTTTTTTGCGGCGTGCATTTCATGGCCGAAGTGGCCGATATTTTGTCGCGCCCCGAGCAGACGGTCATCCTCCCGGATCTGGCGGCGGGGTGTTCGATGGCGGACATGGCCAATCTGGTCAATGTCGAGCGTTGCTGGGCCGAGCTGTCCGAACTGCTCGGTCAGCCCGCCGGTGAGTTGGTGACGCCGATCACTTACATCAACTCCGCCGCGGACCTCAAAGGATTCTGCGGGCGTAACGACGGCATCGTCTGCACCAGCTCCAATGCAAAGGGCATTCTCGACTGGGCCTTCGCACGCCGTCCGAAAGTGCTGTTCTTTCCCGACCAGCACCTGGGACGCAACACCGCACACCGCATGGGTATTTCTCGAGACGAGATGGTGGTCTGGGACTTCGATCAGCCCTATGGTGGCCTGACCGCCGAGGACGTAGCGGGGGCGCGGATGATTCTGTGGAAGGGCTTTTGCTCGGTGCATCAGATGTTCAAGCCCGAGCACATCGAGGCCTTTCGCACACGCACGCGCGAAGGCAAGGTGATTTCCCACCCGGAAAACAGCTTCGAGGTGTGTGAGCGCTCGGATGTGGTCGGATCCACCGAAACCATCCTGCAGACCGTGCGGGCCTCGGCGCCGGGCACACACTGGCTGGTGGGTACCGAGCTGAACCTGGTCAACCGCCTTCATCACGAGATGAAAGGCAAGGGTGTCACGGTGCAGTTCATGAGCCCGGTTATCTGCATGTGCTCCACCATGTTTCGCACGGATCCCCAGCATCTGGCCTGGACGCTGGATAATCTCTGTGAGGGACAGGTGGTCAATACCATCCGCGTGCCCGACAGCATTGCCACGCCGGCGCGCCTCGCCCTGGAACGCATGCTGGCCGTTTCTGCCTGAGCCGGCCACGCTTTTCATTGGTCGTTTTCTCTTTCCTTTCGAGACATTGCCTTGCCCATGACTGACTTTCATGCCTCTCTTGCTGCTGCCGACCCGGCGATTGCCGCCATCGTGGACGCTGAGGCGCAGCGCCAGGAACAGCACATCGAGCTCATTGCATCGGAAAATTACGCCAGCCGTGCCGTGATGGAGACGCAGGGCTCGGTCCTGACCAACAAGTACGCCGAGGGGCTGCCGGGGCGTCGCTATTATGGGGGCTGTGAACATGTCGACGCCGCCGAAGACCTGGCTCGCGAACGGGCCAAACAGCTTTTCTCCTGCGATTTCGTCAACGTCCAGCCGCATTCCGGGGCACAGGCCAATGCGGCGGTATTCATGGCGCTGCTGGCGCCCGGCGACACGTTCATGGGGTTGTCGCTGCCGCATGGGGGCCATTTGACCCACGGTTCGCCGGTCAATTTCTCCGGCAAGATGTATCGCCCCGTGCCCTACGAGCTGGATCCGGCAACGGGCGAGATCAATTACGACTCCGTGCGCGAACTGGCGTTGCGTGAGCGGCCCAAGCTGATCATCGGCGGCTTCTCGGCCTATTCGCGCGTGGTGGACTGGGCACGGATGCGGGCGATTGCCGATGAAGTCGGGGCTTTGTTCATGGTGGACATGGCGCACATCGCCGGGCTGGTGGCGGCGGGTGTGTATCCCAGCCCGATTCCCCATGCGCATGTGGTGACCACCACCACCCACAAGACCTTGCGCGGCCCCCGCGGCGGCCTGATCCTGTCCAACTGCGGTGACGATGCGCTGTACAAGAAGCTCAACAGCGCGGTTTTTCCGGGGCAGCAGGGCGGCCCACTAATGCATGTGATTGCGGCCAAAGCCGTTGCTTTCGGCGAGGCCCTGAAGCCCGAGTTCCGCACCTACCAGCAGCGGGTCGTCGACAATGCGCGGGCGATGGCGGAAGTGGTCATGGAGCGCGGCTTTACCGTGGTGTCGGGGGGGACGGACGACCATCTGTTCCTGCTCAGCCTGCGCGGCCGGGAGATTACGGGCAAGGATGCTGAGGAAGCCCTGGGCGCAGCGCACATCACGCTGAACAAGAATTCGGTGCCGAACGATGAGCGTTCGCCGTTCGTGACCTCTGGCCTGCGCATTGGGACGCCGGCGCCAACCACGCGCGGCTTTGGCGTGGATGACATGCGCCAGGTCGCGCACTGGATCTGTGACGTGCTTGATGCTCTCGAGGCCGGCTCTGCCGAAGCGACGATTGCGCGTACGCGTGAGGCCGTTGCCGCCTTGTGCGCGCAGCATCCGGTGTACGCGGCGCGCTGAGAGATTACCGGGCGACATCATGAAGTGCCCGTTCTGCAACGCTCCGGACACGCGCGTGGTCGATTCGCGTCTGGCCGCCGAAGGCTATCAGGTGCGCCGGCGCCGTGAGTGCCCGCAGTGCAGTGAGCGCTTCACGACCTTTGAGTCGGCGGAACTGGTGATGCCTCAAGTACGCAAGCGTGGCGGCGAGAGTGAGCCCTTCGACGAGAAGAAGTTGCGTCGGGGGCTGGAACACGCCACCTACAAGACCACCGTGAGTCCGGAGCAGGTGGAGATCAGCCTCAATCACGTCATGCACAAGCTGCGCACTATGGGTGAGCGGGAAGTGCCGGCCGCAAAGATTGGCGATTGGGTCATGGAGGAGCTCCAGGAACTCGACCAGGTCGCCTACGTGCGTTTCGCAGCGGTTTATAAAAATTTTCAGGACGTCAATGCCTTTCGTCGGGAGCTCGATGAGCTCGATCGGCAGCCCAATCCCGAGTTGAGCAAGCGACAGTTGCGCCTGCCGGTGGCAGAGTAGGGCATCGACACGAGGAGCTTCCGGCATGAGTGATCCGGTTCGTGATGCCACTTTCATGGCCCAGGCTTTGCGGCTGGCCAGCAGCGCGACATTCAACGCCCGGCCGAATCCCCGCGTCGGCTGTGTGCTGGTGGCCACCGATGGGCAGGTTGTTGGTCGGGGTCAGACGCAGGCGCTTGGCGGAGCGCATGCCGAGGCCGTAGCCCTTGCCCAAGCCGGTGAGCGAGCCCGTGGTGCGACAGCCTATGTCACTCTCGAGCCCTGCAATCATCAGGGGCGAACGGCGCCCTGCAGCCAGGCTCTGATCGCGGCAGGAGTGGTGCATGTGGTGTGCGCCGCCCGCGACGCCAGTGACAAGGCGGGGGGCGGACTGGAGGCATTGCGTGCGGCG
>JBDNBC010000054.1:0-10111 GCA_039768115.1 Oceanococcaceae bacterium | reverse complement strand
TCTTCGATCGCCTGACACATTGCCGGCATGTCCAGCTCGAACGCCGCGGTCAATGGCACGCCGACGAAGCGCAGCCCGAGCACCGCCGCCAGATGGCGGTACATCACAAAGCAGGGCTCGGCAGCGAGCACCGTCGCACCCGGCCGCAGCACCGCCTGCATCAGCATGGCAATCAGCTCATCCGAGCCATTGCCAAGCACACAGCCGAACTCATCGCCGACCGGAAATTGCTCGACGATCGCCGTTTTCAGTGCTGTTGCACCGGCGTCAGGGTAACGATTGGTCGCCAGATGCCCGACCTGCCCGGCAAAGCGCCGTGCCAGGTCCGCTGGCAGCGCAAACGGGTTCTCCATGGCGTCCAGCTTGATCAACCCGTGTGAATCCGGCACGGCATACGGCTGCATCTGGGCCAGAGCCGGGTTCCACAGCTCGTTCATCGGCATGTCGCCCATCGCGGGCTCACCGGCGTCGACCACGCACCGCCGCCGACTGGGCATGGGCCATCAGACCTTCACTTTGCGCCATCGTGTGACTGATGGCCGCCAGCGGCGCCGCGCCATCCGCACCGACCACCTCGAGCAGGCTGGTGCGCTTGAGGAAGTCGTGCACGCCCAGCGGCGACGCAAATCGCGCCGTGCCCGCGGTCGGCAACACATGGTTAGGGCCCGCGCAATAGTCGCCAAAACTTTCCGGACACCAGCGGCCGATGAAGATCGCGCCGGCATGGCGAATCTCCGGCAACAGGGCCTGGGGATCGGCAACGGCCAATTCCAGGTGCTCCGGCGCGAGACGGTTGGCCAGTTCGCAGGCCTGCGCGAGATCGGCTACCTGGATCAGCGCCCCGCGCGCGGCCAGCGCCGCGCGAATGGTGGCGGCACGGGGCTGAGCATCGAGCAGCCGGGCCATGGCCGCGGCCACCGCGTCGAGATAGTCCGCGTCCGGCGAAATCAGAATCGACTGGGCCTGTTCGTCATGTTCAGCCTGAGCGAACAGGTCCCAGGCCATCCATTCTGCAGGTGCAGAACCATCGGCCAGAATCAGCACTTCAGAGGGCCCGGCAATCATGTCAATACCGACCTGGCCGAAGACCTGCCGCTTGGCCGCCGCCACCCAGGCGTTGCCGGGCCCGACGATCTTGTCGACCGCCGGGACGGTCGCGGTCCCATAAGCCAGCGCGGCGATGGCCTGCGCGCCGCCGATCGCAAACAGTCGGTCCACGCCGGCGATGGCCGCGCAGGCCAGTACGGCCGGATTCAAGGTGCCTTCGGGCGCCGGCGCGGTCATGATGACTTCGTGAACGCCGGCAACCCGGGCCGGGATCACGTTCATGAGCACGGACGAGGGGTAGCTGGCCTTGCCGCCGGGCACATACACGCCAACGCGATCAATCGGCGTGTGGCGCTGGCCGAAGCGGTTGCCGTGCGCGTCCTCGATCCAGAAACCCTCGGGCTTTTGCGCCTCGGCGTAGCGCCGGATGCGCTCGGCGGCGGTTTCCAGCGCCAGGCTCAGGTCGGCCGGTAGCTGCGCTCGTGCGGCATCCCAATCGGCCCTGGGAACTTCCAGCGCGGCGGCCGTATCCGCCGTGGCGCCATCGAATGTGCGCGCGTAGCCGAGCAGCGCCTCATCCCCCTCATGGCGAATACGACGAATGATCTCGGCCACCGCGGACGTCAATTGCGGGTCGGCGACCGGCTCGGTCGCACAGAGCGCATCCAGCGCTGCGGCAAACCCCGAATCCGCCGCATTCAGTCGGCGCATATCGACGGCCGCGGGAGCGTTAATGACTGCGCTTTCCGCCGGACGGTTCATGGTGTCACCACCGCACTCAGAGCGCTGATCAATTGCCGGATCGCCGCACTTTGCATCTTCATCGCTGCCTTGTTCACGATCAGCCGCGAGCTGATGTGGTTGATGTCCTCGACCGGCTCCAGGCCATTGGCGCGCAAGGTATTGCCGGTATCCACCAGATCCACAATCAGATCGGCGAGACCCACCAGCGGCGCCAGCTCCATAGAGCCATAGAGCTTGATGATTTCGACCTGCTGGCCGCGCGCCGCAAAGTGCGCCCGAGCCTGCTCGACATACTTGGTGGCCACGCGCCAGCGTCGGTTCCCCGGTGGCTGCCAGCCGACCGGCGCGGCGACGCAGAGGCGGCAACGGGCAATGCCCAGGTCCAGGGGTTCGTACAGCGTCTGACTGGCAAATTCGCGTAGCACGTCCTTACCGGCGATCCCCAGCTGGGCGGCGCCATGTTCGACATAGGTCGGCACATCGCTGGAGCGCACGATCAGCAGGTTGCTTATCGGCCCGTCCGCAGCAATCCGCAGTTCGCGGGTTTTGCTCAGATCCTGGCGCGGGCGCACACCGACCCGGTCCAGCAGCGGTAACGTCTGCTCGAGGATGCGCCCCTTGGCCAGCGCCATGGTGAGTTCAGTCATCAGCGGTCCTTGGCTAGCGGGCCACCCGGCGCACGGTCGCGCCGAGGCTGGCCAGCTTGGTCTCGATGTGCTCGTAGCCCCGATCGAGGTGATAGATGCGGTTGACCACCGTGGTGCCCGACGCGGCCAGCGCGGCGATCACCAGGCTGGCCGAGGCGCGCAGGTCGGTGGCCATGACCGGCGCGGCATCGAGCATTTCGCGGCCAGCGATCACCGCCGTGTTGTGCTCGATGCGAATATCGGCGCCCATTCGCGACAGCTCCAGCACATGCTGGAACCTGTTCTCGAAGACGGTTTCGGTGACCACGCCGACGCCGTCGGCGATGGCATTGAGCGCACAGAACTGCGCCTGCATGTCGGTCGGAAACGCCGGGTGCGGCGCGGTGTGGATGTTCACCGCTCGTGGCCGGCGCCCACCCATATCCACCCGGACCCAGTCCGGGCCGCGGGCCAGCTCGGCGCCGGCCTGTACCAGCTTGGTGAGCACGGCATCCAGCAGGCCGGGGTCGGTATCGGTGACGGTCACGGTGCCGCGGGTCAGGGCACCCGCCACCAGATAGGTGCCGGTCTCGATGCGATCCGGCAGCACGCGGTGCGTCGCCGCATGCAGTTGCGGCACCCCGCGAACCCGGATGGTGGCCGTCCCTTCGCCGCTGATCTGCGCCCCCATGGCGCGCAGACACAGCGCCAGATCGACGACTTCCGGCTCGCGTGCGGCGTTTTCCAGCACCGTATCGCCCTCGGCCAGCGCCGCGGCCATCATCAGAACCTCCGTACCGGTGACCGAGACGACTTCCATGACCACGCGCGCGCCGCGCAACTGCGTTGCCCGTGCCCGAATGTAGCCATCCTTGACCTGGACATCGGCGCCCAGCGCCCGTAAGCCGTCGATATGCACCTGCACCGGACGCGCGCCAATGGCGCAACCGCCCGGCAGTGACACTTCGGCCTCACCCATGCGCGCGAGCAGAGGTCCCAGCACCAGAATCGAGGCGCGCATCTTGCGCACCAGTTCGTAATCCGCATGGCAGGACGTGAGCTGTGCCGCCTGCAGCGTCCATTCCGTCGCTGACTCCTGCTCGACCGTCACCCCCAGCTCGGCCAGCAGCTGCCCGGTCGTGCGTACGTCGACCAGATCGGGCATACGCTGCAGACGTAAAGGCTCGGCGGTGAGCAGGCAGGCCGCCATGATGGGCAGGGCGGCGTTCTTGGCACCCGACGCGCGGACCTCACCGTTCAGCCGACAGGGGCCATCAATATGCAAGCTGTCCATGGGGCGTACTAGGCCTGGCCGGCCTCGGCGGGAGTCAGGGTTTTCAACGCCAGTGCGTGAATTTCGCGCCCCATGCGCGGGCCCAGCGCGGCGTACACCATGCGATGCCGCGCGACGGTCGACTGGCCTTCAAACGCCGCCGCCACGATCCGCGCCTCGAAATGCGCCCCGTCGTCGCCCAGAATGGCGACGTCCGCCTCGGGCATGCCCGCCACAATCCAGGATTTGATGTCGTCAGCGGTGGTCATCGGGTGAGCGTTCCGGTCAGAGGGGTGACAATTTTCGCAGATTTGGGGAATTCACCCCGCCCGCCACACGGCGGCATGGCTTTATCCGCGCAACTTCGTACCGCGGTGCAACATGCCAAGCGCCACGGTCGAGAGCAGCGCGAAAAAGCCGCCGACGACCAGTAACCCCACCCAGGCCGAGGCATCGGACTGCGCAAAAAACCCGTAACGCAGGCCGTCAATCATGTAGAAAAACGGATTCGCGAGCGAAGCCTGTGCCCAGAAAGGCGGCAGGTCCTGCACCGAATAGAACACGCCGGACAGAAAGCTCAGCGGCATGATCAGGTAGTTCTGGAACGCCGCCATGTGCTCGAATTTATCGGCGAGGATGCCGGCAATCAGCCCCATCACGGCCAGACATCCCGACGCCAGCAACAGAATCAACAGGGCATGAAACGGTGCGGCCAGCGGCAGCGGGGTGAAAATCCAGCCGGCCGCGTAAAGCACCGTGGCCACCATCAATGCACGCAGGATGGCCGCGGCCGTGAAGGCCACAAAGATTTCCAATGGCGACAGCGGCGGCAGCAGGATGAACACCAGGTTGCCGTTGATTTTCGACTGCGTCAGGCTCGAGGCACTGTTGGCAAAGGCGTTCTGGATGGCGCTCATCATGATCAGCCCGGGAATCAGAAAGGCGACGTAGCTCACCCCCTCGAACACCTGCACGCGATCGGCCAGCACCTGCTGGAACACCACCAGATACAGCAGCGCGGTAATCACGGGAGAGGTTACGGTCTGCCCCGCCACCTTCATGAACCGCTGGACCTCTTTGGCACACAGCGTGTACATGCCCAGCCAGTTCATCGCTGTGCTCCTGCGGTGGTCATGTCGACGAAGACGTCTTCGAGACTGGCATCCCGGGTGGCGACATCACGAATGCCCCCGGCCTCGGTGTTGAGTACGTCGAGCACCGCGCCCATGTCATCCCGGGTTTTGTCGAGGCGCAGCTCCCAGTCGCCCTCCGCACCGCCGACGTGCAGCGCATTCAGGCTCTGCGGCAGCTCCCGTCCGCCCGTTTTCACCCGCAAGAAGCGGAAGGGATGACGCGACAGCAGGTCGCGCGTGCTCTCCCGCACCAGCACCTGGCCCCGATTGAGGATGGCGATGTTGCGGCACAGACTTTCGGCTTCTTCCAGGTAGTGCGTGGTCAGCACAATGGTGTGGCCCTCGGCATGCAAACGCCGCGTGAACTGCCACAACGTGCGGCGCAATTCCACATCCACCCCGGCGGTCGGCTCATCGAGAATGACCACGGGTGGCCGATGCACCAGCGCCTGGGCGATCAGCACGCGGCGCTTCATGCCGCCGGACAGGGCGCGCAGGCTGGTGTGACGCTTGTCCCCCAACTCCAGGCCCTCAATCAACTCATCCACCCAGGGCCACGATGCGCGGCCGCAACCAAAATAGCCGGCCTGGTTGCGCAGCATGCGCTCGACGGTGAAAAACGGGTCGTAGACCAGCTCCTGGGGCACGACACCGAGGCTGCGCCGGGCTTGCCGGTATTGCGTAACGGTGTCGTGGCCCATCACCGTCACCGCGCCGCTGTTGGCCCTGAGCAGCCCGGCAATGATGCCGATCAGCGTGGATTTTCCGGCGCCGTTGGGCCCGAGCAACCCAAAAAAATCACCGGCGGCAATGCTCAAGCTGACGTTGTCGAGGGCCTTGAGCGGCCCATAGGCTTTGCTGACCTCACGGACATCAAGAGCCGGGGTCATCGGGGGGAAAAGGTCGCTGTCATACTCCCAATAGTATAGACGGACAGGTGCCTGTTCCCGGCCCGACCGACCGCCGATCAGGGACCTTCCTATACTGTGGGGTTCCTACCCTGCTCCACCGCCATGAGTGATTCCAGCTTGCTGACCATGGGTCGCGCCGTGCTCGAGACCGAGGCGCAGGCCGTCCTCGACCTGCGCTCACGCCTGGACGCGCATTTCGTGCAGGCCTGTCGCATTTTGCTCGGCTGCCGCGGACGCATTGTGGTCACCGGCATGGGCAAGTCAGGGCATATCGGCAGCAAGATCGCCGCCACGCTGGCCAGCACCGGCAGTCCCGCTTTTTTTGTGCATCCGGGCGAGGCCAGCCATGGCGACCTGGGCATGATTACCGCCCAGGATGTGCTGCTGGCCCTGTCCTATTCCGGCGAGACCGCCGAGATCGTGACCCTGCTACCGATTCTTAAGCGGCTGGGCGTGCCCTCGGTGGCCCTGACCGGCCGCCCGACATCGACCCTGGCCACCGCGGCCGACGTGCATCTGGATGTCAGCGTTGCCAAGGAAGCCTGCCCGCTGAATCTCGCCCCTACCGCCAGTTCAACCGCAACGCTGGCCATGGGCGATGCGCTCGCCGTCGCGATGCTCGACGCGCGCGGCTTCACCGCCGAGGACTTCGCGCGCTCACACCCCGGTGGCAGCCTCGGGCGCCGTCTGCTGGTGCATGTCGGCGACATCATGCGCAGCGGCAACGCCCTCCCCGTCGTCCGCGAGGACGCGTCGCTGTCCGACGCGCTGCTGGAAATCACCAGCAAGGGCATGGGCATGACTGCCGTCGTCGACGCGAACAACCGCATTGTCGGGATTTACACCGATGGTGACCTGCGCCGCAGCTTCGAGCGCGGGGTGGATGTTCGCCATACCGGCATTGCCGAGGTCATGTCCGCACAGCCGCAGACCATCGTCGCTGGTGCGCTGGCCGCCGAGGCGCTGGCAATGATGGAGCAGCGACGCATCAACGCCGTCCTGGTGGCCAATGACGGCATCCATCTGGATGGCGCACTGAACATGCATGACCTGCTGACGGCGGGCGTCGTATGAGTGCCATCCGCCTGCTGGTTCTGGATGTCGATGGCGTGCTTACCGACGGCAAGCTGTACATCGGCCCCGATGGCCAGCAGTGGCGCAGCTCACACGTGCGTGACGGCCTCGGCATCAAGAAACTGATCGCGGCCGGCATCGAGCCGGTCATCATCAGCGGTCGCCCCGCCGGCGGCATGGCCGAGCGCATGGCCGCGCTGGGCATCCGCGAGCAGCTCTGGGGGCATGACGACAAATGGCCGGCGCTGGAGCCGTTGCTGGCCAGGCGCGACATCACCCCGGCGCAGGTCGCCGCGATGGGCGATGACGAACCCGACCTGGCGCTAATGGATCGCGTGGGCCTCGGCCTGTGTCCGGCCGATGCCATTCCGGCGGTGCGCGCCCGCGCCGATTTCATCGCCGACAGCGCCGGTGGCCAGGGAGCCGTTCGCGAAGCTGCCGAATGGTTGCTGGAGCACCACCGGCCATGACCATCGACCGGCAAAATCTGCTGCTGGCCATCCCGGCCCTGGCCATCGTCGCCGTCATCGCTGGCCTTGTGCTGCACTGGAACGCTGTCCCGCCGCCGGCCCCGACAATCGCTCCGACGGCGATTGTCGAGCCGGACTACTTCATGCGCGATGCCGTCATCGCCCGCTACCAGGCCAGCAGCGAACTGGAATACCGCCTGCGGGCGGCACGCCTGGAGCACTACCCCGACGACACCGCCCGCCTGACCGATGTCGAGGTCCGCCGCATGCCCGGCCCATGGACTCTGCGCGCCGGCCGGGGTGAGCTGCCGCCGGGCTTCGATGAGCTGATCCTGCACGATGCCGTGCAGATCGAAACCCGACTGGACGACGGCAGCCGCGCTCGGCTGCATACCGAGGAACTGCATGTCGACATCGCCGGGCGCACCATGCGGGCGCCGGTCCCGGTTCGCGTGGAATCGGACCACACCACCGCCCACGCCGAGCGCATGCGCGCGCGGCTGGATCAGCGGGATCTGCAACTGGACGGAGACGTACGCGTTGAGCACCAGCCCTGACTGGCACCCTTGGTCACGCCGCCTTCGCGGCCGGCCGCGCGCCGGTGGCCCCGGCTCCGGAGGGCGTGCGTTGCTGACCTTGCTGGCGCTGGGCCTGTGCGGCATCGCCCATGGCCAGAATCGCCCCGCGTTTCTGGACCCCTCGCTGGCCATTTCGGTAGAAGCGGATCAGGCCGAACTCAGCCAGGAAAGCAACGTCTCGATTTATCGGGGCAACGTGCGCCTCGAGCGCGGACCGTTGACCATGCGTGGCGACGAGCTGCGCATCCGCCGCGACCCGGACAGTGACCGCATCACGGCCGAACTCTCCGGTGAACCCGCTGACGCGGAATACCGGGACCCGACCAATCCCCAGCTGCCGGTCACGGCCGCGGCGCGCCGGATCGTCTACACCACGATCAGCGAAATTCTCGAACTGCAGGGCGGTGCCCGCATCACTCGTGGCGATGACTCCCTGACCGGCGAATCGGTGCGTTATGACATTCCGCTGGCCCGCATCCGCGCCGATGGCGACGACGGTGACCGGGTGCGCATTGTGATCAACCCGCCAGCCGACGTGAAGCCATGACGCTGGCCGCCCACGATCTGCAGAAGAGTTTCAAGGGCCGCACGGTGGTCCGCGAGGTCAGCCTGCGGGTGGAGGCCGGTGAAACCGTGGGCCTGCTTGGCCCCAACGGTGCCGGCAAGACGACGTCTTTCTACATGATCGTCGGCCTGGTGGCGGCCGACGCCGGGCGCATTTGCCTCGACGACACGGACATCACCCAGCTCCCGCTGTACGCCCGCGCCCGGCTCGGGGTGGGCTACCTGCCGCAGGAGGCCTCGATCTTCCGCCGGCTCAGCGTCGAAGACAATGTCATGGCGATTCTGGAGCTGCGCCGCGAACTCAACCGCAAGCAACGCCAGCAGGAATGCGACCAGCTGCTCGAAGAGCTGAACATCACCCACATCCGCAAATCGGTGGGGATGGCGCTCTCGGGCGGCGAACGCCGGCGCGCCGAAATCGCCCGGGCGCTGGCCGCGAAACCCCGCTACATCCTGCTCGATGAACCTTTCGCCGGCGTCGACCCGATTGCCGTCGGTGACATCCAGCACATCGTCGCGCACCTGCAGGCCCGCGGGATCGGCGTACTGATCACCGACCACAACGTGCGTGAGACGCTGGGCATCTGCTCGCGGGCCTACATTCTCAGCGAGGGCCGGGTCATCGCCGAAGGCGAGCCCCAGGCCATTCTCGAGAACGCCGAAGTCCGGCGCGTGTATCTGGGTGATGATTTCCGGATGTAATCCATCGCGAGACAAGGGAGGCCGACGATGGCCTATGACGAAGGACTGGCCGAACGGCTACGCGAGGTTTTCGCCGACATCCCTTTCGTGCACGAGAAAAAGATGTTCGGCGGGTTGGCCTTCATGGTCGACGGTCACATGTCCTGTGGGGTGATGGACGACGGCCGCCTGATGCTGCGGGTAGGCCCGGCGCAACATGACGAGGCACTACGGCAACCGCATGTGCTGCCGATGGATTTCACCGGCCGGCCGATGAAGGGCCTGGTGTTTCTGCAGGCCGAGGCGATTGTCGAGGACGCCGACCTCGAGCGCTGGATTCAGTGCAGCCTGCGTTTTGTTCAGAGCCTGCCGCCGAAGGCATCCTGACCGGCCGCGCCTACTCGGCCCGCTGCGGTCGCGACACCAGCCGCCAGAAGGCCTCGCGCACCGGCACAGCCTGATGCAGCACGTTGAACACCTCGGTGGAGATCGGCATCTCGACCCCGTGCCGCTGCGCCAGCGTGTGCACTTCGACGGCATTGCGATAGCCCTCGACAACCTGGCCGATGGCCTTTTCCGCGCCAGCCAGGTCTTCGCCACGGCCAATGGCCTTGCCAAAGCGACGGTTTCGGGACTGATCGTCGGTGCAGGTCAGAACCAGATCGCCCATGCCCGCCAGCCCCATCATCGTGTCGCCACGGCCGCCCAGAGTCTCCGCCAGACGGGACATTTCGGCCAGACCCCGGGTGATCAGCAGCACCCGGGTGTTGGCCCCCAGACCGAGCCCGTCGGCCGCACCCACGGCAATGGCGATGACATTCTTGACCCCGCCACCCACCTCGACACCAATCACGTCATCGCTGGTGTAGGCGCGCATGCCGGTGCCGTGAAACAGCTCGGCTACCGCTGTCGCCAGAGCCGTGTCCGCAGACGCCACCGTGAGCGCCGACGGCATGCCCTTGCCCACCTAGCGCGCAAAGGTCGGGCCGCTGAGCGCCACGAAAGGCGCC
>JBDNBC010000053.1:0-4531 GCA_039768115.1 Oceanococcaceae bacterium | reverse complement strand
GCTCGGGGAAGAGCCGGCCTAGCAACTCGCGCAAACGTGCTTTGGTCAGCGGCTTGTCGATAAAGGAGCGGACCTTGCTGTAGCGCGTTGCGCGCGCCTGATCGTCCGGGTTGAGCGACGTGCTGAGCATCACCACGACCGTGCCGCCCGAATACGCGCTGTAGCGCGCCTCAAACTCCTCGAGAAACTCCCAGCCGTTCATCACCGGCATGTTGATGTCGAGGAATATCAATTCTGGCAAAGGCTGGCCGACCCGATCCCGGTCATGCAAACAGTCCAACGCTTCGCGCCCGTCGTTGCAACCAATCACCTGCTCCACGCAGCCCAGACGCTCCAGCGCCAGGCGATGAATGAAGTTGTCTGCTTCGTAATCGTCAACCAGGAGTACGGTTTTCAACGTGTTCATAGGCCGGGTGGGGACTGTCAGGCCCGAAGAACCTCCGGGTCGCGCAGCGTGAAATAAAACGTCGTGCCTTCACCGAGGGTGGACTCAAGCCAGATCTTTCCACCATGCAACTCGATGATCTTCTTGCAGTGCGCCAGACCGATCCCTGAGCCCTCATAGCCGTCGCGACCGTGCAAGCGCTGGAAGATCATGAAGATCTTCTCGAAGTGCTGCTCTGCAATTCCGATGCCATTGTCGGCGACGGAAAACAGCCACTCCTGCTCCTGCCGCTCGCCCTGAATACGAATGCGCGGCGGTCGCTCGGGCGCGGTGAACTTCAGGGCGTTACCAATCAAGTTCTGCAACAGGGCGCGCAGGTTGGTCTCGTAGCCGGTCACCGTCGGCAGGTTGTGATACTCGATGACCGCCTTCTTTTCACGAATGCGGGTATCCAGGTCGGCACAGATATTGTCCAGCAGCTGCTGCATGTTGACGGCGGACTTTTCACCCTTGTTGCCCAGCCGGCTGTAATCGAGCAGGCCCTTGATCAACTGGCTCATGCGAATCGTGGACTTGTCCAGAAAGTCGAGCATCTGCCGGCCGTTGTCATCCAGCCTGTCGCCGTATTCATCGCGCAGCAGCTGAACAAAGCTATGCACGGTCCGCACCGGTTCCTGCAGGTCATGCGAGGCGATGTAGACAAACTGCTCACTCTCGCGGCTGGCGAATTCCAGCTGCGTGTTCTTGACTTCCAGATGTGCCAGAGCCACTTGCCGCTGCAGAATTTCATGCTCGAGCTGTTGCTGGCGCGAGCGCAGTTCATCCAGAAACTGGCGGAAGGTCTCGGCGAGCTCACCCACCTCGCCTTCAACCTCCAGCGGCAGATCCGCGTCGCGTGTTTCCAGCCCGTTTTCGACCACCGCATCCCGCATGCGTACCAGCGGCGCCGCAATGCGCCAGGCCACGGCGAAGGCCATCACGCTGGAAAAAAACACCGCCATAATCAGGCCAACATAGCCATGGTGGAGCATCTTCTCGCGGATCACCCCGGCCTGGTCGGCATTGATGCCGCCGCGCAGGGGCTCGCCCTCTGGC
The DNA here is from genome assembly GCA_039768115.1 of Oceanococcaceae bacterium. Classification (GTDB taxonomy): domain Bacteria; phylum Pseudomonadota; class Gammaproteobacteria; order Nevskiales; family Oceanococcaceae; genus MS8. Next base: position 3,051 of record JBDNBC010000053.1, on the reverse strand, counting down.
GTGACCGGCGCGCGTGGCTCCAGCAGCAGGTCGCGGCTGTCGAAAAGCTGCACATCGAGCTGATACATCAGCAGCGCCATCACCGCCAGATTGCTGAGCAGGATCAGCAGCACCATGGGCCCTACGATGCGCCGCATGATCGTCATTTCAGGGAATTTCAATCGGGGCAGCACGGCGATGTGGCAGGCGCTCGGAGAATCGTTCCCCGTAGCATACCGCGTGTGTTCATCATCGCCCTGCGTACTGCTTTGGCGTGATTATTTTGTCCCTGCGCTTCTCAAGCGGCCCAAGTTTTGTAACTCTGTGAGCCCACACCCGCGTCAGGCTCCGGTTGATGAACATCCTGCTGGTCGAAGATCGCCCCGAGGACGCCTTTCTTGTTCGCAAGCAACTGCGGCAGGAGGGTGGACCCACCCCGCCGGAGATCCTGCACGTGGAGACCCTGGGCGCGGCACTGGAGCGACTGGCGCAGCCGGGTATCGACTGTGTACTGCTGGACCTGGGCCTGCCCGATGGCCGTGGTCTGAATAACCTGCGCCGCGTTCAGGACATCAACCCCGACGTGCCCGTTGTCATCCTCAGCGGCGTTGAGGACGAGCGGACAGCGGCCTCGGCAGTTCAAACTGGCGCTTTCGCGTACATCGTCAAACGTCCGCCCGGTGCGGCCGAAGCCCTGCTGCCGGTGCTCGAAGACGCCATCGCGGCGCGCGCCCGGGCCCAGGAGCCAGCCGTGGCGGTGCGCGCCGCAGGACTGCTGCGTCTGGATAGCGACGGCATCATTCGCGCCTGGGACGACCGCTGCTATGCCATCGTCCGGCGACCGGCCGAGGAGGTCATTGGTCAGCCGATACTGGAGCTGGTAGGCGACAGTCATCGCGCCGACATTCGGCGCGAATTGGATCACGCGGCGGCCTCGTCTGACCCGGTCAAACTGCACCTGCAGATGGCGGACGGCCATTGGCGACTGATGACGTTGACACCGCACGGCCCCCGGGACGCGCAAGGCCAGCAGGAATGGAGCCTGAGTGACGCCGAGCAGGAGCGGAGTGCGCAACAGGCGCTGCAGGTCCTCGATGTCATCATGGAGGCGGTCAGTGACGCCGTGTTCAGCCAGGACCTGGACGGCACCCTGCACAACTGCAGCCGCTCGCTGTCCACACTCACTGGCATTCCCAGGGAACAGCTGATTGGCAGCGCCTTTGTGGAACTGGTCGCGGTGCAGGATCACGGCGCCACGGAGGCCATCCTGCAGGCCTTACGTCGAGGCCGGGTGGTTCGCGACCTGGATCTGCATCTCAATGGCGCTGGCGGACAGGTCATTGCGGCGAGCCTGACACTGGCCCCGCTGCGCGACGAATTCGGCGGGCTGATCGGCGCCTGCATCCTCGCCCGGCGCAAAGACACTGATCGCCAGCAACCCGCCAGCCTGCGTGAGAAGCTGCACCTGGAGCAAGTCAACGCACGCCTGCGCGACGAGGTGGACGAGCTGCGCGCGCAACTGCAGGAACTGCGCGCACACGGGGCCGGCCTCGGCTGACCCAGCCTCCCGGTGGCATCGACGCCGCCCGCGGGGCTGGGGCATCATGCGATAACTTCTGCTTGAGTCATCCCGCATGTTTCTGCTCGTTGTCGGCCTGGTCCTGTGGACCACGGTGCATCTGTTTCCGTCGCGTGCACCCACCGCACGGACGACCATCATCAGCCGTATCGGCTTTGGCCCCTACAAAGGGCTGTTTGCGCTGCTGATCACGCTGTCACTGGTCCTGATCGTGCTGGGGTGGCGGGCCACGCCCCCGGTTTCGTTGTGGATTCCGCCGGTCGGCCTGCGCCATTTGACCCTGCTGCTGATGCTGGTGGCCACGGTGTTTTTTGCGGCGTACCTGGTGCCGGGCAACCCGATCAAGGTGCGGCTAAAGCACCCGCAACTGATGGCCGTTGGCACCTGGGGGCTCGCGCATCTGCTGGCAAACGGCGAGGTGCGTTCCATCCTGCTGTTCGGCACCCTGCTGATCTGGTCGTTCATTAACATCAAGACGATCAACGCCCGCGACGGCAAGCCCGCACATCAAATGCACGCCCATCCCGGGCGTATGCTGCTGCTGACGATCGTGCTCGGCGTGGTGCTCTGGGGCGTGCTGATCGCTGCCCACCCCTACTTCGCCGGCCGCGCCGTCATCGCGGTATAGTCCGGCATGTTGTGGCCGGGAGCTGGTCCCGGCCGCCGCCCCAACACAACCCGCCATGAGGGAGACACCACATGTCCGATTTGCGTGCCCAGTTTGAAGCCACCGTGGAAAAGGTTCGCAGCGCGCCAGCCGATGGCCCGCTCAAGCCATCAAACGAAGACAAGTTGATGATGTACGCCTTGTACCGCCAGGCCAATGATGGCGACTGCAGCGGCAAGCGTCCCGGCATGCTCGACCCGGTCGGCCGTTTCAAATATGACGCCTGGGCCAAACTCAAGGGCATGAGCCAGGATGACGCCATGCAGAAATACATCGACCGCGTTGCCAGCTTCGAAAAGCAGGCCGGCTGAGGCGTGAGCCCCGTTGTATCAATGCTGCGGCGGATCCCCGGCGGGGCGCGCGGTGCCGGATACATTCCCTGGGAGCGCTTCCGGCTGCACTATGAGCTGCATGGCCCGGAGGATGGCGAGACCATCCTGCTGATTCATGGCCTGCTGCTCGATGCGAACTGCAACCGGGATCTTGCGCTGGCCCTGGCCGAGCAGGGGTATCGCGTGGTGCTACTGGATTTACTGGGCCATGGCCTGAGCAGTCGCCCCCGACATGCGAAGTGGCTACGAATAGACCTCTTCGCCGAGCAGATGTGCGCCTGCCTCGATGCACTGGCGATCCGCCAGGCCATCGTCGGCGGCGTTTCGCTCGGCGCCATTTCCGCGCTGCAATTCGCCGTGCGCTACCCCGAGCGCGTACAGGCTCTGGTGCTGGAAATGCCGGTGATGGAACGGGCCACGCCGGCCGCGGCGCTGATGCTGGTGCCCCTGCTGGGCGCCACACGCTTCGCAGCCCCGCTGATCCGCGGCATGGC
>JBDNBC010000052.1:0-2612 GCA_039768115.1 Oceanococcaceae bacterium | reverse complement strand
CTCATTACAAGAGATATAGAACATATTTTAGCAGCCTTGAGTGTTTCTGAGTGTGCATCCCGCAACCCACTGGAGTCGACATGACCGAACGAATGGCCCATGCGCTGCCGGCCTCTTTGCCCGTTTTTCCGCTCGCCTCGGTGTTGCTGCTGCCCGGCGGACAGGTGCCGCTGCATATCTTTGAGCCGCGCTACAGAGCGCTGGTTGAACACGCACTGGCCGGTGACAGAATGATCGGAATGGTCCATGCCGACCCCGGGCTGGGCGGTCCCGGCGATGCACAGCCCGCCGCGTTGCTTCCGTTGGGTTGTGCGGGGGTAATCGAGTCCTGCGAACGCCTACCGGACGGGCGTTTTGCGTTGGTGCTTGAGGGCCTGAGCCGGTTTCGGATAGCCGAAGAGTTACCACTCCATACCGGAGGTTTTCGCCAGGTGCGTCCCGACTGGTCGGCCTATGGTGATGACCTGCGCACGACGGAAGAGTCCGACTTCCGCATGGACCGGGATGCACTGGTCGATGTGGCCGAGAAGGTGCTGTTGCCGGGCACCCGCCTGAACCGCACCGCGATAAAAAATCTGGATAACGCCGATCTGCTGCGCGCACTGGCCATGCACACGCCGTTGTCGGTCTGGGATATGCAGGCACTACTGGATGCCGACGCCGGAACGCCGCGAGCGGATGCCCTGCTTGCCGCCCTGGAGTGCGCCCTGGCCATTCAGCGGTCGGCCCATGCCAGTACGCAGCGGCATTGACAGGCCATTGCGGCGCGTGAGTGCGGGGTTATGACGGGCGTGGGAACACCATCGCTGGTGTGGTTCAAGCGGGACTTGCGCCTGCATGATCACGCCGCACTCTGCGCAGCGGTGGCCGATGCGCGCAGCAGCAACGCGGGGCTGATTCTGCTGGTCATTGAAGAACCGGGGGAGTGGCGGCAGCCGGATCGCAGTGCCCGCCATCGCCGGGCGTGGCGGCGTGCCGTCCACGATCTCACGGCGCAAGTGCAGCGGCAGGGGGGACGGCTCTGCTACCGACGGGGCGACGCCATCCCGGTATTGCAAACGCTGCATCGACAGTACGGTGGGCTGCGCCTGTATTCCCATCAGGAAACGGGAAACGACGGGAGCTTTCAGCGTGATCGTGCCGTGGCCCAGTGGTGCCGGGACAACGGTGTGGCGTGGGCCGAATATCCGCAGAACGGCGTCATCCGCGGTTTGCGTCAGCGTTCCGGCTGGGCCCGGCGCTGGGAAGAGCGGATGGCGCCAACGCCCCTCGCGGCGCCGGACTTGCGCGATATTGTGATTCGGCTACCCGCCGATGAGACGGCCATGCTTCCGGGCCCGGCGCGTCATGGCATTGAGCTGCCGCTGAATCCCAAGGACGACGGGGCGGGCAGGGATGCCGGCGAGCAGTCACCGGCACGCGCGGCAGCGCTGCACCGGCTGGATGCCTTTCTCCACGACGATGGTCAATATTATCGCGGCGGCATCTCGTCGCCGATTAGCGCTGAACGGGCCAGCTCGCGGCTGTCCGTCGCGCTGAGCTGGGGGACGATCTCGCTGCGTGAGGTAGTGCATGCGGCGCGGGCACGGCGGCGGCAGCTCGATGCGGCTGACCCGGCGTCTCGCGCATGGCGTGCCAGCCTGGCCAGTTTCGATAAGCGCCTGCACTGGCACTGCCACTTCGTGCAGAAACTGGAGACGCAGCCCACGCTGGAGTGGCAGGCGATGCACCCGGCCGCGGATAGCCTGAATCGCTATGGAGGCCCGACCGCGGCGCTCGCCCGCTGGCAGCACGGCGTCACCGGCTGGCCTTTCGTCGATGCCTGCATGCGCATGCTCAACACCACCGGTTGGCTCAATTTCCGTATGCGCGCGATGCTGATGGCCGTGGCCAGCTATCACCTGTGGCTGGACTGGCGTGCCAGTGGGCTGCATCTGGCCCGGCAGTTCACCGACTATGAGCCCGGCATTCACTGGCCGCAGGTGCAGATGCAGTCAGGTACCACCGGCATCAACACCTTTCGCATCTACAACCCGGTCAAGCAGGGCCACGATCATGATCCGCAGGGGCGGTTTATCGTTCGCTGGATACCGGAACTGGCAGCGCTGCCGGCGCCGATGCGCCATGCGCCCTGGGCCTTTCCCGAAGAGGATGTAGCCCGGCACGGCGTGGTACTCGGGCGCGACTATCCGCGTGCACGGGAAACCCCCGAGAGCGCGGCACGGCGCGCCCGCGAGCAGATGGTTACACTTCGTAAACATCCGGGTTTTGCTGACCTGGCGCGCGATCTGCAGCAACGGCTCGGCTCGCAGGCCGCCGGCATGACCCGGGCGCAGCGCGGCGTGCGGCCCCGGCCGGCGCGCGCGACGGCGCCTCCCGCTACGGATGCGCGGCAGGGGACGCTGTTCTGATGCTTGTCAATGCGACAACCGAATGTGACCGGGCGCGGCCATGCGCCTCCCCGGCAGATCTTTTTGGCCCTGACGCGGCCCTTATCATTGCGAGGACACACGAGTGAGACTGGAATTCACCCCCGAAGAGCAGGCGTTTCGCACGGAAGTGCGCGAGTGGCTGACTGCCAACAAGCCCGATCTCGAGCCCAAGCTGACCAT
>JBDNBC010000051.1:0-3398 GCA_039768115.1 Oceanococcaceae bacterium | reverse complement strand
GCCTGGTCGTGTCTTTGGAGTCACCGCTCGGCAATGGCAGCTATACGGTCAAGTACCGCGTGCTTTCTGTCGATGGTCACGTCGTCGATTACGGGTACGGATTCAAATTGAAAGCACCCTGAGGTCGGGGTGATCGAAATTCTGGCTGCGGCATCCCGATTGGCGGCTTTCGCGAGTGCGGCCTGGATCATCGGTGCGACCTTCTTCCACGCTTGGTGCGTGCCGCGCGAGTTCCTCAAGGCGCCGATGCCTGGGCCCAGAGCGCTGCTGATCGCCGTCACGGTGCTTGCGGTGGGTCATGCTGGTTTGATGTGGGCACAGATGCTCACTCTCGTCCCGCTCGGGGGGACAGCAGCCGACTGGCGCAACCTGGTGATGGGCACGCACTTCGGTCAGATTTGGCTGATTCGAGCCGGGGCGGCCGCGCTGCTGCTTGTGTGTGTGCTGGTGGCAATGATTCGGCCGGTTCAGCGCGCACGCTGGGCCTGCGCGATCGCGGCGGCCCTCTACCTTGGACTTGCACCCTGGGGCGGTCACGGCGCCGGTGCGGAAGCACCGTGGCAGGTTCTGCCGCCCAACATCGCCCACATGCTTGCCGTCGCAGTATGGTTCGGCGCCTTGCCGTCTTGGCTGCTGACGGTCAGAGCGTATGCCCGCAACCAATCGTCTGCCCTGACGACGTCGGCCCTTTCCGCCGCCCTGCAGCGCTTCTCGCAGTTGTCGATGGCGCTGATGGCCGTCATCGTCGTGACCGGGGTCTGGCTGGCTGATCTTTACATCGAGAACGAAGGTGATCTGCTGGGCACGCGCTATGGGGGGCTGCTGGTCGGCAAGGTCGGGCTGCTGGCCTTCGCGCTGTTGTTTGCAAACCGACTGCGCACCGGGTTTCTGCCGGTACTGAAGAGGGCGGGCAATCACGCTGAGCCCCGCGCACGGTCGGCGCTGGCGCTGCGGCACGTTGCAGTCGAGCTGGGCGCGGCCACGGGCGTGCTGCTCTGTGCGGTCTGGTTGGCACAGACCACCCCGGCGTTTCACGAACCCGAGCCCCACTGGTGGCTGCCATTTCGATGGTCGTTCGAAGCCACCTGGGCCGACCCGTCGCTCAGGGTCTGGATGCTGGGCGCTTTGGCAGCCCTGATTACCGCCGGCTTTGCGGCAACCTGGCGGCGCGGGGCATCGACATCAACATCGCTGCGCGTCACGGCCGCCGTGCTGGTCGTCGCGGCGATCAGCGTGCTCGCCTGGGCGTTCGCGGTGCCGGCTTATCCCGACACGTTTCGCCGCTCGCAAGTACCGTATCTGACTCAGTCGGTTGCGAACGGGCGCGAGCTGTTCATGCAGCACTGCACGGCCTGTCACGGCACCGGAGGTCTGGGCGACGGTCCGCTGGCCGCAACGCTGCCTGTGCCGCCCGCCAATCTGAGCGAGCCGCACACGGCGTTGCACACGGCCGGGGACATGTATTGGTGGCTGAGCCACGGGATTCCCGAGAGCGGCATGCCCGGCTTCGGCGCGGTACTTTCCGAAGACGATCGCTGGGACCTCATCAATTTCATGCGCACCTTTTCGCAAGGCTTCGAGAGTCGGGTCATGCGGGCCGGCATCGTTCCAGGGCAGGCGTGGCTGGGTGCGGTGAACCTCTATATCGAAGGCGCATCGGGGCCGACCGAGCTTCAGGGCTACCGCGAAACGCATAACGTACTGCTGGCATTTCTTGGCGGACCCAGTGCGGATGCGCGCGCGCGGACCTTGGCGATGGCGCTCCCTGAACTCCAGGCCCGCCGCACACAGGTCTTGGCGGTCCCGCTCGACGACGTGGATCTGCCCGGCGATTTGCCGTACCCGGTTTTGAAGTCCGGCGCCGCGGACGCATGGTCCGCTTACGAACTGCTGTCCCGCACGGTGGGTGATCGCGGGCTGCCCGATCGGCTGGGCATGGCCTGGACGCACGCTGAGTTCCTCATCGATCGATTCGGCTATGTGCGTGCGCGCTGGATTGCTGAGGATGACGCGGTGGGATGGTCCGATCCTGCAATGCTGTATCCCCACCTGGATCGGCTCAACGCCGAGCCTCGTTTGCGTCCGCCACCGGATGCGCACATTCACTGAACCCATCAGGAGTCAAACCATGAAACGACCCCAAATTCTCTTCTGGGCGGCATTGTTCGGCAGCAGTCTGTCGTTCGGCGCTCTGGCCGAAGACAAGGCCGCGCACGACCACCACGCCCATCATCAAGGGCACGCCCAGCATGCGGCCAACGGCGCAGCGGGGAAGGGTGCGACCGAAGTGCCGCCGCTGCGCATCCTGTTTCCCGAGAACGGCGCCAAGGTCGGCACCCAGCTTGCGGTGGTGTTCGAAACGCCCGGCAAAATGGAGCGGTTGACCATGAGCGCGCCCGTGGTGGGCACCCACCTGCACATCGAAACCGATGGAATTTCGCTGATGCCCGGCGAAGACCAGCTGATCCGGCTGGGCAACCATCGGTACGTGTTTCTGTTTGACCTGCCGGTCGAGCCTGGCGAGCGCAGCCTGCGGGTGTACTGGTCGGATGGCATGCACCGCACCATCGATGCGAGCATGCAGACGGTGAAGGTTGTCGTCGAAGACGCCGACAGCGGCAAGAAGTAGGGGGTACGAACAGCGGCCTGCGTCTCGCACTCGGGCGATCAGCCAGGCTGTTGCTTCGCCGCTGTCTCGGGTAAAGGCGTGCGCCGCGCGCATGCTGGGAGACTGATTCCGGAAGCGCGCGCCCGGTCGTGCCGGGCGTTTGCCCTCAGGGGGGAACCCATGTGACGTACCGTGCCGCGACCGGCGCTTGGGGTGACCTTCTGCTGAGGTAAGCGAGTCCGTCACCATCGCGAGTTGGGAAGCGCAGCGATTGGGAAGCCACCGCTGCGGATGCTGTTCACGGTTCCCGGGCCCTATGGGCGGCTCAGCGCCGCCGCGCTGGCGTTGGTTCGTTTCCCTAGCCAGCGGTCTTCCGCGACCCGCCATGAAAAAGTATATTCCACTTATATTTCTGGCTTTGCTTGTTGGTTGTTCTAGTAATGCAAGCCGGCAATCTTATTACCTAGGCAAAGCGCTTAAATCTGCTCAAGGGGGGGATTGTGATGCTGCCATTATACAGTTAACTAAATTAAGAGGTCGAACGGAAACGAGCGATGAAAATTTAGCAAATGCAGCTCTTATTGAGTCTTCTTGCTATTTAAACGGTGATGTTGTCGATGCTAATTATGCAAGAGGTGGCTATGAATATATCGTTGAAAAATATCCTAATACCAAAGCAGGTCATATTGCTAAGTCGCTATTAGCTGATTGGGAAAACGTAGTGAATCAAAAAATAACGAACAAATCTGTTCCATCTCAATGATTTCTTAGGCAGTTAAAAGTTATCAAT
>JBDNBC010000050.1:0-3291 GCA_039768115.1 Oceanococcaceae bacterium | reverse complement strand
GCAGAAGAAGTCGCGACGGAAGTGTCCGAGCCTATTGAATCAGCCATTCAAAAGATGGGTGAGGTCAAGCTGATCGAAACCATGAACCAACCGGCGCTGTCGTGGATCACCGTGGAGATGGAAGATCATTACGACGGCAGCGAGCTGCCAAGTATTTGGACAAAACTTCGCAATCGGGTCAGTGAGGCCGCGTTACCAAGCGGGGCAACCGCGCCCTATGTCAATGACAGTTTCGGCGATGTTTATGGACTCTACTATGCGATCACCGCGCCCGGCTTCAGTGATCGTGAAATCAATAATCTGGCTGATTTCTTACGGCGAGAGGTGCTCTCGGTTGAGGGCGTCGCCGATGCGGTGATTTCCGGCGCACCAAACGAACGCATCTATGTTGAGCCCGATCTGGCGCTGTCCACATCGCTAGGCATTCCGCCTGCCATGATGCAGGCCGCGCTGGCCAACGCCGATGAAATTGTCGAAGGCGGGTCTATTCAGGACGCCGAAGGCCGCACACTTATTCAACGCCCTGACGGGTCTGACAGTGTTTCAGCCATTGCGGCGCTTTCCGTTGGTGTTGGCGGGCAGATCGTGAACCTGTCAGATTTCGCAGATGTTTACCGTGGACGCGAAGACAACCCCGATCTGATTCTCCGCCACAATGGAGTTGAAGCGTTCAGTCTTGGCGTTGCGGGCCTTTCGACAGAAAACATCGTCGAAGTTGGCCATGCCGTCGACGCAAGACTGGAACTGCTAAAACAATCCATCCCCGTCGGTATTACGATCGAACCCATCTACCAACAACACGTCGTCGTCGAGGAAGCCTCGAACTCCTTTCTTGTGAACCTCGCCATGTCGGTAGCCATCGTGATCATCGTGCTCGCCGTTTTCATGGGTTGGCGGGCGGCTGTGGTTGTCGGGGTAACACTATTACTCACCGTCGTCGGCACTTTGTTCTTCATGGCGCTTGGCTCCATTGAAATGGAACGCATCTCGCTTGGCGCGTTGATCATCGCGATGGGGATGCTGGTGGATAACGCCATCGTCGTCGCAGAAGGCATGCAGATCAATATGCAGCGCGGCCAGACATCCCGTGAAGCCTCGACCGAGGCAGCCAGCAAGACGCAAATCCCACTTCTCGGGGCCACGGTCATCGGCATCATGGCCTTTGCCGGGATCGGCCTGAGTCCCGATGCGACGGGCGAATTCCTGTTCTCTTTATTTGCCGTCATTGCCATTTCGCTGATGTCGTCGTGGGTTCTGGCAATCACCGTTACCCCGCTGCTGGGCCACTACTTTTTCCGCCAAGGTGAAAAGGGCGCGAGCGGCGGCTACGATGGTGCCATCTTCCGCGGCTATGCCAGTCTGCTGCGTGCCAGCCTCAAACTGCGCTGGCTGGTTCTTGTCGGACTTATCGGCACGACGGTGGTTTGTTATGCCATGTTTGGCCAAATCAAGCAGCAGTTCTTTCCTGACAGCAACACGCCGCTCTATTTCGTGAACTATAAACTGCCCCAAGGCGCCGGCATCGATCAGACGTCCAGCGACATGCAAACGCTGGAGAATTGGCTGGTTGAACGCGACGACGTGATCGCCGTGACGTCCTATTCCGGTATGGGCGCGTCGCGTTTCATGCTGACTTACGACAGCGAAGACCCCAACCCCAGCTATGGCCACCTGATCGTCCGCGTCACCACGCTGGACGTGATCCAGTCCGAAATGGACGAGCTGGAGGCCTTTGCAGTGGAAGCAGTTCCGCAGGGTGAATTCCGCGTCAAACGTCTGGCATTCGGCCCCGGTGGCGGTGCCCCGATCGAAGTGCGGTTTTCCGGCGCTGATCCGGCGGTCCTGCGTGATCTGGCGGACGAAGCCGTTGAGCGGCTGAGTGCCGCGTCCCCCAACATTATATCCCCCCGTTATGACTGGCGTGAAAAAGAACTGGTGCTGCGCCCGATCTATGCCGGAGACCGTGCTCAGGAGTCCGGCATTTCACGCTCCGACATCACCAGCATCTTGCAGTTCGCCACCGAAGGCACCGCGGCTGGCGTGTTTCGTGAGGGCGACCGCCAAATCCCGATCATTCTGCGCACCGCGCCGGATGCGGGCCTGTCGCTGATGGACCACGTCATCTATTCCGAAAGCAACGATACTTTGGTGCCGATGGCGCAGGCGATCGACGGGTTCAGGTTCGAGCCGCAGGATACGTTGGTATTTCGCCGTGACCGCGCGAATGTCATCACTGTTGGTGCCGATATCCCCCGCAACCTGACGGCAGCCGGAGTTCTGGCCGAAGTGCGCGCCACCATTGAAGATATGTCCATTCCGGATGGGTATACGATGGAATGGGGGGGCGAATACGAAAGCTCAACTGATGCGCAGGCCTCTCTCGGCTCCCAGCTCCCGATGAGCATTATCATTATGGTGCTCATCACCGTTCTTCTGTTCAACGCTCTGCGTCAGCCGCTTATCATCTGGCTATTGGTGCCAATGTCGGTCAACGGGGTTAGCCTTGCACTGTTGGGCACTGGTTTGCCATTCACCTTCACCGCGCTTCTTGGCCTCTTGTCGCTGTCCGGCATGTTGATCAAAAATGGGATCGTGCTGGTCGAAGAGATCGACCTCACACGAAAGGCCGACCCCGACATGCCACTGGAAGACGCCATTGTAACCGCTTCGACATCGCGCTTGCGGCCGGTGTTTCTTGCGGCGGCAACGACGATCCTCGGCATGTTGCCGCTTCTTTGGGATGCTTTTTTCCAGTCCATGGCCGCAACCATTATGGGCGGACTAGCCTTCGCATCCCTGCTGACGATGGTTGCCGCACCGGTGCTGTATTACGTGTTCTTTAAGCGATCAAAGGGGCCCGTAGACAATTCCGCAAAAATGGTTGCGTGAACGGGTCCGGTGGTTCAGAGCAAGCGGGAGTTTGCGTGGTCGGCGGCAGGTTTATGTTTCATTTCATGACCCGGCGGCATGAGCGGTGCCAACGGCGAAAGCCAGCTTTTGCGCACCGAACGGCCGGAAAAGACAAACTTGTAATCATGCAAGGGAGCCATCGTTTTTTTGTGGACTACAGATACGACAGCTGTGGCCTGTTCGCCGAAGGTGTTATTCCGAAAACGGCCATTGGCGTACCTGCAGCGAAAGAGCGCTTTGTCCGCTTAGCAGCCATCGGTGCAACGCGCAGCGAACGGCTCCTTTCCGCCATTTGCGTTGATGCTTATCAGTCGTACTCACTTTAGCGATCTTCAAACTCATCCCGCGACAACTCATACCGCTTACCAGTCAGCATGTCCT
>JBDNBC010000049.1:0-4991 GCA_039768115.1 Oceanococcaceae bacterium | reverse complement strand
CGGGGATGCCGCGCTCCAGCAGGGCCTCGCGCATGCGTTGCGGCTCGTTGTAATGAATGGAGGGGTTGGCGCCGCTAAGCAGCAGCCGCTCGACGCGGCCGGCGGCGAACAGGCGGTAGGCAGCGTCCATCCGGCCGGCGAAATGCACGGACGGTTTGCCGTCGAGTGAATAATGACTTGTGCCCAGCACGAGTGCGGTGGATACCTGCGGCAAGGCCTGAGCACTGCCCGACACCACGGGCGCGTAGTGCCGCACCATGACGATGTTGGTCACGGTCAGGGCGACGACCGCCAGCACCAGCAGCGCGATACTGGCCGTCAAGAGCGAGCGCAGGCGCCTCAAAGCAGGATCAGCGTGCCAAGGCCGAGGAAGGCGAAAAAGCCCACAACATCGGTCACCGTGGTCAGCACCACGGAGCCGGCCAGCGCAGGGTCAACCTTGAGCCGCTCCAGCAGCAACGGCAGGCCGACTCCCGTTAAGGCCGCACTGATCTGGTTGAGCAACATGGCCGCGGCCATCACGACGGCCAGCATCGGCTCCCGGAACCAGGCCAGTACCACGGTGCCGACCACCGCCGACCAGAACACGCCGTTCAATGCAGCCACGGCTACTTCCTTGCGCAGCAGGGCGCCGGCGTTGGCGCGCGAAATCTGTCCCAGCGCCATGCCACGGATCATCAGCGTGAGCGTCTGGCTGCCACCGATGCCGCCCATGCTGGCCACGACCGGCATCAGTACCGCCAGCGCTACCACCTGCTCCAGCGTCGCCTCGAACAGGCCGACGACACCGGCGGCGATGAACGCCGTGAGCAGGTTGATTCCCAGCCACACGGCGCGGCGCATGGCGCTGCGGCGGACCGGCGCGAACACGTCGTCCTCTTCATCCAGACCGACTTGCGACAGGATGCTGTGCTCGGCCTCATCGCGGATCACGTCGACCACGTCATCGATGGTGATCCGGCCGATCAGCACATTGCGCTCGTCGACCACCGGCGCCGAAATCAGGTCGCGGTCCTCGAAGCGCAGCGCGACCTCGGTGGACGAGAGCTGGTCCGGGATGGGCAGCGTGTCGCGGTCCATCAGCTCGCTGACGGTGGTGTCCGGCGCCTCGGTGACCAGGTCCGTGAGCTTCACTTCGCCCAGAAACTGGCCATAGCGGTCAACAACGAAGAGCGCATCCGTGTGCTGAGGCAATTCGCCGCGCATGCGCAAGTAGCGCAACACGACATCAACATTGACGTTGGGCCGGATGCTCACCGAGTCGGTGTTCATCAAGCCGCCGGCGGTATCGTAGGAGTACGACAGCACCTGCTGGACCCGCGCTCGGTTGGCCTCGTTCATTGACGCCAGCACCTGCTGGGTCAGCTTCTCCGGCAGTTCATCGATGAAGTCGGCAAGGTCGTCGATGTCCAGGCCTTCGGCGGCCGACACCACGGCGTCGGTATCCATCGTCTCGATCAGGTGCGCGCGGAGCTGCTCGCCCAGATGCAGCAACACCTCGCCGACGTCATCCGGGTCGACCAGCGCCCAGATGATTTCGCGCTCGCCCGGCGGCAGTGACTCGATGAGGCCACCGATTTCCGCCGGGTTCAGAGATGCCAGAATGCGCCGAACCGGGCCTTTGCGGCCGGACTCGATCGCTTCGCGCAGGTGTTCGAGCTGGCGGCTCATGGCGGTAGGGCATGGCACCGGTGAGAAGGACCCGCCAAGTATCTCAGTATCCGGTCGGCGCGTGCCATGCGCTATGCTCCGCGCGCGATCGGGACGTACAAGCGCCGGTCATTGCCAACACGACAAGGGAGAGAGACATGACAAGCGTTGCGACGCAGGTATTGCTGGCCTTTACGGCCTGGACACTGCTGCTGGCAGTGGTTTACGTGGGGTACCGGGTGGCCCTGGTGCTGACGTTCAAAGAGCGCGCCAATGCGTGGACACGCGGTGCTCCGGAGCATGTGGACCCGGCCTGGATCATCCGCTTCAACCACGCTCACCTGAACAGCCTGGAAACGCTGCCGCTGTACGCCGCACTAGTGCTGTTCGCCTACACCCAGGGCCAGTTGAGCGTTCTTGAGCCACTGGCCTGGATCTTCATGGCGGCGCGGGTTTTTCAAAGTGTGGTGCACGTATTGTCGACCGCCCCGCTGATGGTGTTTCTGCGCGCCAATGGCTTGCTGGTGCAGTGGGCCCTGCTGATCTACTGGATGCTGCAGCTGGCCAACTGACGCCGCGGCCCGTCCGGGCTAACCTCTACGGGGCCGGCTTCGTGTCGGCCCTTTTTATTGCGCCTTTCATCAGGCGCCGGACACTTACGCGAGGACCGGATGCGCACGGATCGCATCGTCATTGGCCTGTGGAGTGCGGGCTTTGCCTTGTTGCTCTACCTGACGCTGGGGCTGACCTTTCAGTTCAGTGGCTATGGGGAAGGCCTGTATGACCTGCACTATGTGGCGGCCGGCTGGGTGGACGGCGGCTGGCCCACGCCCGAGCTGTGGCGCCCCGGCGCGGTCGTGCAGCACTACTATCATTTCGGTCTGGCCGGCTGGGGGCAGCTGGGGGCGTGGTATGGGTTGTCGCTGGGTGCGACCTATGTTCTGGGCCTGATTCTCTTTCCCACCCTGGTGTTCGGGCTGGTGCTGGCGGCGGCCCAGGGCTCCTGGCTGCTGCGCGCGGTGACGGCGCTGGTGGCCACGTTTCCGGCCAGCGGCATTTCGTTATGGCTGGGCCTGGGGTTTGTCGAGTTGCCGTCGCACCTTGTCAACATGGGCCATGTGCGTCTGGTGGAGTGGGGCGACCGCGCCGGTGATTCGGTCATCGGCCAGGCCCTGGTCACGGGGGCGGCCTATCCCCTGGAAAGCCTGGCGCATCTGGTGCTGGAACTGCAGAACCTGCATCCGCCAGTCATGGGGTTCGCGCTGCTGGCGCTGTTGCTGGTGTGGTACCTGCGGCTGAGTCCGCAGCCCTCGCGGTTCGATGGGCTCTGGCCGGGCCTGATTCTGGTTCTCGGCTATGCCGTCAACGCCTGGATGCTGCCGATGCTGGTCGGGACTGTGCTGGCCATGCTCATCCTGCGCCGGTCGGGCGTCCTGCTGCTGGGCACAGCGCTGGGCGCACTGCTGACCATTGCCCTGCTGTGGTGGCCCTACTTCCGGCATTTCGACCCGCCGGACGCCGTGCGGGTGACGCTGCTGGCCGCGGAGCATCGCAGCGCCTGGGGCAGCTGGTTGCTGATCTGGTTGCCGTACCTGCTGGCCACCGCGTGGTGGTTTATCGCACTGAGAGTGCCGCGAATCGGCGGCCTGCACGTGCCGTCCGCGCTGGCGCTGCTGCCGCTGGTGTTTCTTGCGGCGGTGCTGTCGCTCGAAGTCGTGCATCTGGATGATCCCTACGGCGATAACTATGAGCGCTTCAACAGCGTGCTCAAGACCGGCAGCCTGGCCATGGCCGGTTGGGCCATGAGCCTGCTGGTGCTGGCCAGCCGGGGGCGCTGGAGGCTGTGGCTGCCGATTCTGCTGCTGCTCGGGGTGCCGAGTGCTCTGCAACTGCAGGGGTTGGCAGCCAAACTGGGCGGGCAGATGCACCGCGCCAACTGGTCGCTGGCCGAGCCGCAGATGATCGGCGAAGAGGACTATCGCGCCCTGTTTGCCGCCCTGCGCGGGCAGCCCCGCGGCACCACCCTCGAGTTCACCGAGAGCACTGCATACACGTCGGTGCCGATGGTCTCCACGCTACTGGCCTGGCCGACCTGGTCCGGCTGGGCCTCGCATCTGGGGCAGGTGGGAACCTTCACCGCCGAGGACTGGGCCACGCGCGATGCGCTGCAGCAGTGGTATCGGCGTTACCCGCCCGATAACACCGTGCTCGATACGAATGCCGTCGATTACGTACTGGTGCCTTACGCCGTGCGCTGGCGGAATGCGCAGATTGCCGAGCGCCAGGCTGCCCTGGGGGTCGCCTGGGAGTGGGTCGGGGTCGCGCAGCACGCGGATGGGCGCAGAGCCGGATTTTTCCGCCGCCGTTTCGCCTCGGGGCCCGACGCGCCCGGTTGATAGAATTCGCGGTCTTCATTTATCCAGTGGCGCCCATCATGACCTCCATCCGCCAGGACGACCTCATCGCCTCCGTTGCTGATGCTCTCCAGTTCATCAGCTACTACCATCCCAAGGACTTCATCGACGGCGTCCACGAGGCCTGGCAGCGGGAGGAAAACCCGGCGGCCAAGGATGCGATGGCGCAGATCCTGATCAACTCGCGCATGTGCGCCGAGGGACGGCGGCCGATCTGCCAGGACACCGGCATCGTCACGGTTTTCCTCAAGATCGGCATGGATGTGCGTTTTGCGGACGCGACGATGAGCGTGGCCGACATGGTCAACGCCGGTGTGCGTCAGGCCTATCTGCACCCGGACAACATCCTGCGCGCTTCGGTGCTGGCCGACCCCGCCGGCAAGCGCCAGAACACCAAGGACAACACCCCGGCGGTCATCCACATGGAACTGGTGCCCGGGGCCACGGTGGATGTGCAGGTAGCGGCCAAGGGCGGCGGTTCCGAGGCCAAGTCCAAATTCGTGATGCTCAACCCGTCGGATTCCATCGTCGACTGGGTGGTCAAGACCGTGCCGACGATGGGCGCGGGCTGGTGCCCGCCGGGCATGCTCGGCATCGGCATCGGCGGCACCGCCGAGAAGGCGATGGTGCTGGCCAAGGAATCGCTGATGGACCCCATCGACATCCACGAGCTGCGCCAGCGCGGGCCGCAGAACCGCATCGAGGAATTGCGGCTGGAGATCATGGATGCCGTCAACGCGCTGGGCATCGGCGCCCAGGGCCTGGGCGGGCTGACCACGGTGCTCGACATCAAGATCAAGGATTACCCCACCCACGCGGCTAACCTGCCGGTGGCGATGATCCCCAACTGCGCCGCGACCCGGCATGCGCACTTTGTGCTCGACGGCAGCGGCCCGGCCGTGCTGACCCCGCCGAATCTGGAGGACT
>JBDNBC010000048.1:0-3107 GCA_039768115.1 Oceanococcaceae bacterium | reverse complement strand
ATTTTGTCGCGCTAGCCTGTATGGGGCTTGGCTGGAATTTTCTTTATATTGGCGGCAGTTCGCTTGTGGCAAGCGTGGCCAAGCCTGAAGAACGCGGTTCTGGCCGGCGGTATGGCGGGCGGCTTGTCCTCCATGTTTATCGTGCCGGTGGCCCTCGGCGCGCTGTTTCTGCCCCGCTATGCCGCGCTGCTGCCGGCGGCCATTGCCAGCCTGATTCTGCTCACCATCGAATACCGCCTGCAGCTGGATCACACCGACTTCAACGCATCCTGGGCGCCCGCCGGCCTGCTCGGCGCCTTTCTGTTTCTGGTGGCGCTGGTGGCCAATACGCTGGCCATCCGCGCCCGCCTCGACGAGCAGGTCGCGCGCCTTGCCGCCACCTCGCTCGGGCAGATGCGCCAGTTGGCCGTGCAGGTGGTGGAACGCATGCAGGCCGCCGTGCTGGTCACCGATATGCAAGGCCATGTGCTGCTCGGCAATGCTGCCAGCCAGCGTCTGCTGATGCACCGGTTTGACCAGCGCCCGCTGGATCAACGCGAGCCGGCTCTGTGGCGAGCGGCGCTGCAGCAGATTATCCGGCCGACTCTGGCCGACGCGGAGCCCGTGCCACTGAGCCAGGGCCAGGCCGTCTGGCCGCAGGTGCGCCGGCTCAGCGGTGACCCGCCCCTGCTGCTGATCGTCGTGGATGACCCCGATTTCACCCGCCGCCAACGGCAGCAGGCCCGCCTCGCCGCGATCGGCCAAATCACCGCCGGCGTGGCCCACGACATCCGCAACCCGCTGGCCGCCATCAGCAATGCCGCGCAATTGCTCGAGGACGCATCAGCAGAGGAACGGGCCACTCTGATCGGCATTCTGCAGCGCCAGTCGCAACGGCTAAACCGCGTCGTCGAACGCATTCATGACCTGGCCCGGCCCGTGCAACCCCAGCCCACCGCCGTCGCCCTGCAGCCCTGGCTGCAGCAATGGCGAGACGATTATCTGCGCAGCGCCGCCACCCCCGTCGCCATTACCGTGCAGGCCGCCAACGAACTGCATTGCCGCGTCGACCCGCATCATCTGGCCGAGATTCTTGACAACCTCGTCGACAATGCCGCGCAGCATGCGCGCCCCGCCGCCACTACGGCCGTGGTCGTGCATGTGGGCGCCGAGCCCGGCGATACGGATGCCGAAACAGTCGTCATCGGCGTCGTCGACAACGGCGAACACCCCCTCGATGCCGGCAGTGACAAACCCTTCGAGGCGTTCACGGGCGAGGGCCGCATGGGCCTGGGCTTGACCCTCTGCCGCGAGCTGGCTGAAGCCAACCGGGGGTACATTCGTCTGTGCCGGCGGCGTAAAGCCCCGCTGCCCGGCACCTGTTTCGCGCTGGAGTTTCCCCGCGCCGGAGGCCCAACCTGATGCCGCGCATCCTCATTATTGATGACGAAGCCGACATCCGCGCCACGGTGGAGATACTGCTCGGCCGTGCCGGCCTCGATACCCGGGCCGCCGACAGCGTCAAGGCCGCCCTGTCGTGGCTGGAACGCGAGCCCTTCGACGCCGTTCTCACCGACATGCGCCTGGGCGATGGCACCGGCCTCGATGTTGTGCGCTGGATTCGCCAGCACCGCCCGACCGTGCCGGTCGCGGTCATTACCGCCTACGGCGCGGCTCGCGACGCGGTCACCGCACTGAAGGCCGGCGCCTTCGATTACATCGAAAAGCCGGTGGACAGCGCGGTATTGCGGCGGGTGGCACAGGAAGCGCTGCAACTCAACACGGCCCGCGCGGCCTCCGCCCGCGACGGAACTTCCCCCGACGCCGCACCCGGCACCGACGACCTCACCGGCCAGTCGCCACCAATGCAGGCGCTGCGCGACCTCGTGGCGCGACTGGCGCGCACCATCGCACCGGTCTACATCCATGGCGAATCCGGCGTCGGCAAGGAGCGCGCCGCCCGCGCCATTCACCGCCACAGCGCCCGCGCCAACAAACCCTTCGTCGCCATCAACTGCGGCGCCATCCCCGCCGATCTGTTCGAGTCCGAATTGTTCGGCCACATCAAAGGCAGCTTCAGCGGCGCGCATACCGACCGCGACGGCCTGTTCAGCGCGGCTGACGGCGGCAGTCTGTTCCTCGATGAAGTCGCCGACCTGCCCCTGCCCATGCAGGTCAAGCTGCTGCGCGCCGTGCAGGAGCGTCGCATCCGCCCCGTTGGCAGCAACCACGAACTCCCCGTCGACGTGCGTGTCATCTCCGCCTCCCAGCAACCGCTCGAGCATTACGTGCGCGCCGGCCAGCTTCGCGAGGACCTGTACTACCGCCTCAACGTCCTGACGCTGGCCATCCCCCCCCTGCGCGAGCGCCGCGACGACATCCCCGCGCTCTGCCACAACCTGCTCGCGCGCATCGCCGAACGTCACGGCCGGCCACCCCCGGATATTGATGCGAAGGCACTCAGCGCACTTCAGGCCCGCGATTTCCCTGGCAACATCCGCGAACTGGAAAACACCCTCGAGCAGGCCCTGGCGCTCGCCGCCGAGCCGCAGCGCATTCAGCGCGCCGACCTGCCCGACAGTGCCGCCGTTGTTTTCTCAAGCACCCCGCCGCCATACCCAGCGGCAAACGACAGCCCGGCGCCCCCTGCCGCGAGCCCGCCATCACCCGCCCGCAACAGCACCATCGACGACGAACTCGCCCAGACCGAGGAACAACGCATCCGCGCCGCCCTCGAGGCCACCCGCTGGAACCGTACCAAGGCGGCCAAGGCTCTGGGGATCAGCTTTCGCAGCCTGCGCTATCGGTTGCAGAAGTTGGGGATTGAGGGGAAACCGAATTAGCCACGTCCTGCGATATTCCGTCAGGGCAGCGAGAGCGCCAGCATGGCACGGTGAACAGTCAGCCTGACTGATGACAGGGCGACATCAACTGACATTTTTTGTCACTTGCCGCCATAAATTGGCCGACTTTTGCAGAGACACTGGCGCCAAACCATTGATTAATCGTTCCATACAGGCTGGCATGGAACCCGCTCAGTAATCGATGGCTGTCAATAGACAGACCCTTTCGCAACTCTCAACTGAGGAAATTCATATGAAGAAGGTTCAACAGGGCTTTACCCTGAT
>JBDNBC010000047.1:0-6383 GCA_039768115.1 Oceanococcaceae bacterium | reverse complement strand
GCTGGTCGCCGTGATGGTGTTGTCGCTGCTGACCGTCCTGGTGGTGTTCGGCCCCTGGCTGTCGCCGTACGACTTCGACTACACCGATTGGGATCACGTTTCCGAAGGGCCGAATTTCGCTACCGGCCATTATTTCGGTACGGATGCCGTCGGGCGTGACCTCTTCGTGCGCACGCTGGAAGGCGGGCGTATCAGCCTGCTGATCGGGGTGGTCGCCACACTCGTGTCGCTGGTCATTGGGATTTCCTGGGGTGCCACGGCCGGGTATCTGGGGGGACGCATCGATAATCTGATGATGCGCATCGTCGACATCCTTTACGCGATGCCCTTCATGTTTTTCGTAATCCTGTTGATGGTGTTTTTCGGGCGCAACATCCTGTTGATCTTCATCGCAATTGGCGCTATCAACTGGCTGGATATGGCGCGAATCGTGCGTGGCCAGACGATCGCACTGAAGCAGCGCGAGTTCGTGGAAGCGGCGGTGGCCTGCGGCGTTTCCACCCCGCGCATCATCTTCCGCCACATCGTGCCCAACCTGCTCGGGGTAGTGATCGTGTACGTCACGCTGACGATTCCGCAGGTCATTCTGGTCGAGTCCTTCCTGTCATTTCTGGGGCTGGGCGTGCAGGAGCCCTTCACCAGCTGGGGCGCTCTGGTGAACGAAGGCGCGCAGGAAATGGAATCGGCCCTGTGGATGCTGATCTTCCCGGCGACCTTTCTCGCCCTGACCCTGTTCTGTTTCAACTTCATCGGCGACGGTCTGCGCGACGCGCTGGACCCGAAGGACCGCTGACATGTCTTCGCATCCCTCGCATCTTCTTGAGGTGCACAACCTGCGCGTTCGCTTCGATACCCAGGACGGCGAGGTCGAGGCCGTCAATGGCGTGACCTTCTCCCTGGGTGCCGGTGAGACGCTAGGCATCGTCGGCGAGTCAGGCTCGGGCAAAAGCCAGACAGTGCTGGCCATCACCGGCCTGCTTGCGGGAAACGGCCGTGCCAGCGGCAAGGTCGTGCTGCAAGGGCGTGATCTGCTGACCATGCGCCCGCGTGAGCTCAACACCGTCCGCGGCAACAGCATCGGCATGGTGTTTCAGGACCCGATGACCTCGCTCAACCCCTATCTGCGGATCTCGACCCAGCTCACCGAAAGCCTGATGATTCATCGCGGCATGAGCCGTGCGGATGCGCTGGCGCGGGCGATCGAGGTGCTCGACGCCGTGCACATTCCGGACGCAAAAAACCGGGTGCACTACTACCCGCACGAGTTTTCCGGCGGCATGCGCCAGCGGGTCATGATCGCCATGGCCTTGTTGTGCAAGCCGCAATTGATCATCGCCGACGAGCCGACCACGGCGCTCGATGTCACGGTGCAGGCGCAAATTCTGCGTCTGCTGGACGAACTCAAGCGCGACTTCGGTGTGGCGATCATCCTCATCACCCATGACCTCGGTGTCGTTGCCGGCCTGTGCGACAAGGTGATGGTCATGTACGGCGGACAGGTGATGGAAGCCAACACCCTGGATGCGATTTTCGCCACGCCGCAGCATCCCTACACGCGCGGCCTGTTGCGCAGCGTGCCGCGGCTGGATACGGCGGGCGAGACCCGTCTGCAGACCATCCCGGGGAATCCTCCGGACCTGATGCACCTGCCGGTTGGCTGTCCCTTCAGCCCGCGCTGCCCGGATGTCGAGTCGCGCTGTCAGTCCGAGCGGCCGATGCTGCGTTACCAGGAAGATGACAGCGCGCGAGCCTGTCACCGTGCTATCGAGGAATTGTCATGAGCACGCCGTTGTTGCAGCTCGACGATGTCCGGGTCCATTTCACGCTGGCCGACGGGCTGTTCGGCAGTAAGGTGCTCAAGGCGGTTGATGGCATCAGCTTCACGCTGGAAGCCGGCCAGACCCTGGGGGTGGTCGGCGAGTCGGGTTGTGGGAAATCCACCCTGGCGCGGGCCATCCTCGGCATTCATCCGCCGACCTCCGGGCGCATCTGGTTGGAAGGCGAAGAACTCACCGGCAAAAGTCGGCGCGAACTGCGGCCCTATCGGCAGGCCATGCAGGTGGTCTTTCAAGACCCGCTCGCCAGTCTTAACCCGCGGATGACCGTGGGTGAGGCGATTGCTGAGCCGCTGCGTGTATTCAAGCCAGAGATGAGTGCCGCGGACCGTCGCGGGGCGGTGCGTCGCCTGATGGATCTGGTCGGGCTGCTGCCGAACCAGATCAACCGTTATCCGCACGAGTTCTCGGGTGGACAGTGCCAGCGCATCGGCATTGCCCGGGCCCTGGCCGTGGAGCCGAAGCTGCTGCTTTGCGACGAGCCGGTGTCGGCGCTGGATGTCTCCATTCAGGCGCAAATCGTCAATCTGTTGATGGATCTGCAGCAGGAGATGGGGCTGGCGATGGTGTTCATCGCCCATGACCTGGCGGTCGTCCGGCACATCTCGGACGAAGTCCTGGTGATGTATCTGGGCCGGGCGATGGAACAAGCGTCGCGCGATGAGCTCTATGCCCGGCCGCAGCACCCCTACACGCAGGCGCTGATTGATGCGGTGCCGATCCCCGATCCGGTGCGCGAGCGGGCCAAGACGGTCACGCTGTTGCGCGGCGACCTGCCGTCGCCGTTGGCTCCGCCCTCGGGCTGCGTGTTCCGGACCCGCTGTCCGCGCGCGGAAGCCATCTGCGCCGACTCGGTGCCAGGACTGATAGGCTCGCAACAAGGCAACAGTCGGGTTGCCTGCAAATTCGCCTGAGCCCTGCGAAAATCGCAGGAATCGACAGAAGGACGACACGACACATGAATCGAATGATTGCCGCGCTGGCTCTGGTCACCCCCTGCGTGGCCTGGGCTAGCAGTGAAATCAATCTCGGCATCTCGTCTGAATACGTGTTTCGGGGCATACCGCAAAGCGATGGGGCACAGGTCTGGGCGTCACTGGATGTGGCACAGGAATCCTGGGGCACCTACCTCGGCTTGTGGGTTTCCAACGCCGGCCGGGCAGGTAACGAAGAAGTGGACGTGTACGCTGGCTACGCCGCACGTATCGGGCCGCGCCTGTCGCTGGATGTCGGCGCCATTGGCTATTTCGACCCCAGCGCGCCGGAGACCGGCGAGGCCGACAATTTCGGTGAGGCGTATGTCGGGGTGAACTGGCGTCGCCTCAATGGTTATGCCTATTACGGCTTTGGTTCCACGCTGCAGGATGACGACGAATACATCTATACCGAGCTCAATACGGAGCTTGATGTGCTGGCCGATGCGCGCTTGCGGCTGCATGTCGGTGGCTTCTTCGGCATGGGGGATTTTTACGATCTCTTCACCGAGCAGGATTACATCGACTACGGCGCGAGCTTCATCAAGGACTACGGCCTGGCCGGGCAAATCGCCCTCGCGATCACCGCAACCAGCATCAACGCGACGCACGGCTTCACGGCCATCAATCCGGATTTCGAGAGCCACCGGCCCCAGTTCACGGTGGGTTGGAGCCGCAGTTTCGGTTCGGCGTTCTAGCCTGGCCTAGAAGAAAAACTCCGTCGCCCATGGGGACGGCGGCTCAGGGGGCCTGTCCAGGGCCTCGTTGGCAGGTACGAAATCCGGCACGCTGAGCCGGATGCGCTCAATGGCATCGGTCGGGATCTCCGGCATGGCGGCAATGCGTTCCAGCTGCCGAGCAATCCCATGGCCATTCGCCAGTTGGATCGACAGTCCGGGTCGGGCATTGAGTTCGAGCATCAGCGGGCCCAGCCGACGGTCCATCACGATGTCCACCCCCAGATAGCCCAGCGGGGCGAGGTCATGACAGCGCGTGGCCAGCTCGAGCAGCCGCGGCCAGTGTGGAATCATGAAATCCGCCAGCAGAGTGCCCGTGTCGGGGTGATGTGAGACCGGGGCGTTGTGATGCACGCCGCCGATAGTGCGGCCCGTGGCCAGGTCCACCCCCGCGCCGACCGCGCCCTGATGCAGATTGGCCTTGCCGTCGGATTCCTGCGTGGGCAGGCGCACCATGGCGCATACCGGGACTCCCCGAAAGACCAGGGTCCGGATGTCCGGCACGCCGTGATGCGTGATCGGCGCGAAAACGGGATCGAAGTCCACGCAGTACTCAATCATCGCCGTGTCGGGCAGGCCGCCCAGGCTGAACATGCCGGAGAGGATGTTCGAGACATGATGATCGAGCATGTCGGCCGAAATCGGCTGACCACTGGCGCGCAGG
This sequence comes from Oceanococcaceae bacterium, assembly GCA_039768115.1. GTDB lineage: Bacteria > Pseudomonadota > Gammaproteobacteria > Nevskiales > Oceanococcaceae > MS8. Next base: position 2,173 of record JBDNBC010000047.1, on the reverse strand, counting down.
TAATCACCACCCTTGCGCCCGCGCACCACGATAATGCCCTCGCCGCCGGCGCCGTGGGCCGGCTTGATGACGAAATTGTTATGCGCGCGCAGCGTGTCGTGCAGCCCCACGATGTCGTGCTGAATCTGCGCCACGCCGTACAACTCGGGCACGGCAATGCCCGCCGCTTCGGCCAGCGTCTTGGTGCGCAGCTTGTCATCGACCAGCGGGTACAGCCGACGCTGGTTGTACCGCGCAATGTAGTCGCCGTTGCGCGCATTCATGCCGATAATCCCGGCGGCACGCAGGCGCCGGTGGGGCAACTTGTCGAGCCAGCTCACGGTTGTCGGGGCGTGTCGGGCGGGGAGAGCCAGACGCTGCGAAAGCGCCAGTATTCGGTCAGACGGTAGCCGGTATAGCGGCCGAGCAGCAGGGTCAGGGCAAGCAGCATCAGCAGTACTTCCGGAAACAGGCTGACCAGATGCTGCAGGTGCGGACTCTGCATCACCAGGAACGCCATCACCGCGACCAGCAGGCTCCCGAGACCTTGGATGGTCGCGTCCTTGCCGCCGTGCTCCTCCCAGACAATCGACATGCGCTCAATGGTCATGGCCAGGATGACCATCGGGAAGAGGGCGATGGACAGGCCTCGCTCGAACCCCAGCCGATGACTGCCGATGCTGATCAGCAGCATCAGCAGAATGACCATGATCAGCACCGCCGCCAGCCGCGGTACCAGCAGCAATTTGAGGCGCTCCAGCCAGAAGCGCAGCCCGAGGCCAACGATGACGACAATGGTGAACAGGGCGCAGCCCCAGAGCAGCTCGGTTTCGCGAAAGGCCAGCGCGATCAGCACCGGCATGAAGGTGCCAAAGGTGCGCACGCCGACGATGTTGCGCAGAAACACGACCAGTAATGCACCGAACGGCACCATGAGCAGCACCGTGTAGGTTGTCTGCACATGCAGCGGCAGGCCGAGCAGGGAGACCTGCGCCAGCGGCTGGTTGAGCTCTCGGGCCAGCTCTACCGTGCGTGACTCGGTGCGGCGAATGGCGAAGCGCACATCACTGTCGCGCGCGCCCTCGAGGGTCAGCAGGCGCCCCGGATGGTTTTGCCAGACCAGAAGATTGAGCGGCCGGCCCAGATCGCCCGTGGTGGGGTTGAAGAACAGCCACTGCTGTTCATTGTGTACCTCAAGCCAGGGCGTCAGCGCCCCGTTCATGACGCCATGCTTGAGCTCCAGGCCCATGACCACCCGGGCCGGGATGCGTGCCCCGGCCAGGATGTAAACCATCTGCTGCGCCCGGGCGAAAGGGGTCGTGGCTTCATCGCGCAACAGGCTAACGGCCGGGTCGCGGCTGTTGTAGCGCAGCTCAAGGATCAGTTGCCGGGTGAAGCTGGCGATATCCGCAGACCGGGTGCGTACGCTGGACAGCAAGGTCTCGATGGCCGGGGCATACAGTTCGGGATAGTCGGGTACCGGCGGGTAGCCGGGAAACTGGTCCGCATCGCGGTGCGGCGCGCTGCGCGGATTGAGTGACACGCGGTAATACAGGGCTTGTGGCCCGCGAGCCTGTCGCGCTGAGAACAGGGCGACGCGCTGGCCATCGACGACATCCTCGGCCAGGCCGAAATCGCGCACCACGAAATCCTCGTCGAGAATGTCGAAGCCGGGCGGTCGGTCAGGCAGGGTGAGGGTGGCCTTGACTCGTCCCTGGCTCTCGAAACTGGCGCGCGCCTCCACCGTCCACACCGAGGAGCGGGCGTCAGGCGTCAGTGGCAAGCCCAGTTGAGTGACCTTGGCATACAGCAGCGCCACCGCGATGACGCAAAGCAGCAGAGCCAGCAGGACGATTTTTCGGTTTTTCACGGGTGGGCGGGGGTCGTGGCGGGACAGGCGGCTTGGCGAGTGAACGTCTTGCGGGAATCGACCGGCGCGAAATCCGCCAGAAAGCGCCGACCCAGCAACACCGGGTATACGAAGCGACCGCGGTCTGCCAGGGTGAACTCGGCCTGATGCACCTCACCGCCCAGGCAGAACCGCATCTCGATCACCGGGCGGCGATCGTATTCCCCCTCGTGCTCCTTGATGCGCACGCGGCGGACCCGTGGTCGCTCGATCATGAGGTCATGCAGCCGGTCCTCGGCATCGGTCAGGCGCAACTGAAAACGTACCCATTTGGCGCCATCGCGC
>JBDNBC010000046.1:0-4626 GCA_039768115.1 Oceanococcaceae bacterium | reverse complement strand
GGCGCGGACGATCATGCCACCTGGCTGGATGTACGCCATGCGCGCCTGCGCGAAGCCCCGCCAGCAGCGGCAACGTCGGCGCTGCTGGCGCCGCCGCGCGCCCGCCTGCCGGTGCCCAGTCAGCTGGGTCGGGGGTCAGCCGCGAGTGCCATGCTGGATCTCGATACGCTGGAAGCCAATCTGGTCGGCACCAGTGTTCATGAAGCGCTGGAGCGGCTCACCCGCGTCGGGCTGACCGACTGGAGCGCCCAGCGCGATGCGTGGCTGCGGGCCCTGCAGGCCGGGCTGGCACGTCGCGGCCTGCCCGCGGTGCGTCGCCCTGCGGCTCTGCGTCGCATCGCCGCGCTACTGGACCGCGCGCTGGCCGGTGCAGGCCGGTATCTGCTCCAGGATCACCGCTGGGCGCGCAGCGAGTTCGCGGTGAGCGGGGTCATTGATGGCCGCATCACTCAGGGAATCATCGACCGCTGCTTCGTCAATCGCGCGGGGGAACTGTGGGTCGTCGACTACAAGACCAACGCCGCGCCCGCTACAGAGGATCACGCGCCCTGGCATGCCGACCTGATGGCGCGCTACGCGCCACAATTGCATCGCTATGTCGAACTGCTGGCACCGCTGCGCCCGGAACGGCCGCTGCGCGCAATCCTTTACCTGCTGGACACGGACACGCTGCTCGATGTCAGCCATCCGACCCCGCGGACCGTGCAGCCGCCCGCATGATGTCGTCGCCACGTCCCGACCCGTCACCGCCCTGGCTACGACACCATCGATACCGCGATCACAACACAGATCCAGCACGAAGTCCTGCTGCCAAGTGGCTGTCGGTCAACGCTTTTCCCCGGATACCCACAGTGCCTGTGGATAACTCTGTGGAATTCCCTCTGAAAAGGCGCGCGAAGCGCGTAGTTATCGGCACTTGGCGCTGCCGGACAAAATGTCATCGTTTTGTTATTTTTGTTATTTTTCAGTGGCTTATGATTATCATTCCGCCAAAGACTCGACGCTTGACATTGGCTGGCACTGTGCTATGGCGGTTTCCGCCGTTGTGCATAACAGCAAATGCTGGTGGGATCAGACTTTGTTGCAAAGCAGCATGACAGCGACGTGCGCACGCACCAAAAGGGTGCTGGTCATCGCCGGCCTTGACCCCAGCGGCGGCGCGGGTCTGGTGGCCGATATTCAGACCCTGGCGCTGAGCGATTGTCGCAGCGGCGCGCTGGCCACCACGCTGACGGCGCAGGGCCTGAACCGATGGGTTGATCAACATCCGGTCGATCCCTCGCTGTTGGCGCAGCAAGCGCAAGCGCTGCAGGACGGCCCGCCATGGGATGCGGTCAAGATCGGCGCGCTGGGCAGCGGAGCTGTTACCGAAGTCGTTGCGCGCCTGCTGCAGGATCTGAAAGCGGCGCAACCCGCCCTGCGCGTGGTACTGGACCCGGTGCTGCGCAGCAGCAGTGGCGGCGCGTTGGGGGCGGCAGATGCACTGCCCGGACTGCTACCGTGGCTGGATGTGATCACGCCTAACCGCGCGGAATGGGCGGCCCTGAGCGAGCGCATGTCCGTATCCACTCTTCACGTTCTGATTACCGATGCCCAGGCCCCGGTATCAGCACCGGCAAGCGAGCTGAGCCGGAATGACGCCATGCACCTGTGGCAAGGGGCAACGCAGGTCGCGGTGTTTCCTTACCGACGGCATCCGAGCACCTGGCGCGGCACCGGCTGCCGCCTCAGCAGCCGTCTCGCCGCGCGACTCGCCCACGGCGACGATATCCCTACAGCCGTCGCCGACGCGCTGGACTGGGTCCAGCAGCGCATCGGCAACGCGCGCGGCCAGCCTCCGCTTTCGGCGGGTTCCCTGCTGTGACCTCGCGCGGCATCTACCTACTGATCGACCCGGACGTGCTCGATCCGGCGCACTGGCCACGGGTTCTGCCGGCCGTGCTGGAGCAGCCACTGGCCCTGGTGCAGCTGCGCTGCAAGCGGCGTGGCCCGCAGCTCACGCAGGCGCTGGCGGACAGCGTGGCCGATTGGTGCGTTGTCGCCGGGCGCCCCTTGCTGATCAACGATGACGTCGGGCTGGCACAGACAGTCGGTGCGGCCGGCGTGCACCTGGGGCAGGGGGACGGATCGGTTATCGACGCGCGTGCACGGCTGGGGCCGGAGGCGATCATCGGACGTACCTGTCATGCCGATCTGGCGCTGGTGGACCAGGCGGTGGCCGATGGCGTCAGTTATCTGTCGATTGGTGCCATGTACCCCTCGAGCACCAAACCCGGAGCGCGACCGGCCACCCGCGCCACTCTGCGCGCCGCCATCCAGCGCAGTAGCGTTCCGGTATGTGCCATCGGCGGCATCGGTCCGAACCAGGTGCCGGCGCTCCGGTCCGACGGTGCGTCCCTGCTGGCGGTATGCGGGGCTATCCTGCGAGCACCGGACCCGGCGGAAGCGGCCCGGGATCTTGTGCGATTATTTGGGGATGAACCGATCAATCCCGCAGTCTGAAGCGCTCTTCGCAGGCGCCCGTCATGTCATCCCCGGTGGCGTCAATTCGCCGGTTCGCGCTTTCGGCGCCGTAGGGGGCACGCCGCGGTTCATGCGCGCCGCCGAGGGCGCCTGGATTACCGATGCGGACGATCACCGTTACATCGACTACATCGGCTCATGGGGGCCGATGATCCTCGGCCACCAGCACGCAGCGGTGCTGGACGCCATTCGCGCGCAGCTTGAACAGGGCATTAGCTTCGGAGCCCCAACCGCGCTGGAGGTCGAGATGGCCGAGCTGCTGGTCGCACAGCTGCCCTCGCTGGAGCGCGTGCGCATGGTCAACTCGGGGACCGAAGCGACGATGAGCGCGCTGCGCCTGGCCCGTGGATTCACCGGCCGCGATGCCGTGCTCAAGTTCGAGGGCTGTTATCACGGTCATGGTGATGCTTTTCTGGTCAAGGCCGGCTCCGGTGCCCTGACATTTGGCCAGCCCACCTCACCCGGGGTGCCCGCCGCGACGGCGCAGCACACCCTCACCCTGCCCTACAACGATGTGGACGGCGTAGAAGCCTTGTTTGCCGCCCGTGGCGACGAGCTGGCCGCCGTCATCGTCGAGCCGATTGCTGGCAACATGAATTGTGTCGCGCCCAGCGACGCCTTTCTGACCACGCTGCGCCGCGTCTGCGATGCCCATGGCACGGTGTTGATTTTCGACGAGGTCATGACCGGCTTTCGCGTCGGGCCGCAGGGCGCGCAGGGCCGATTCGGCATCCGCCCTGACCTGACGACCCTGGGCAAGATTGTCGGCGGCGGTCTCCCGGTCGGCGCCTTTGGTGGCCGCGCGGACATCATGCAGCAGCTGGCGCCCGAAGGTCCGGTCTATCAGGCCGGCACGCTGTCCGGCAACCCGCTGGCGATGGCCGCCGGGCTGGCGACCTTGCGGACATTGTTCGCCCTGGACCCCTGGCAGGGTCTCGATGCCACCGCCGCGGCGCTGGCCAGCGGGGTTGCTGCCGCGGCGCACGATTCCGGCATCCGCTTCTGCGGGCAGCACTTCGGATCGATGTTCGGCCTGTTTTTCGGCATCGACGAGCTGCCCCGCAATCTTGCCGACGTGCAGCAATCGGACGTGCTGCTATTCGCACGTATTTTCCACGGCCTGCTGGAGCGTGGCGTGTATCTCGGCCCGTCGGCCTTCGAGGCCGGGTTCCTGTCGATTGCGCATGGCGAGGCGGAAATTGCGCAGACCGTGACGGCATTCCGCGACACCTTCGCGAGCCTTAAGGAGTGACGACCCTGCCGGCCTGGCTCGACGCCTGGCTGGACTGGATTGCCGCCAATCCGGAGCTGAGCCTGCTCCTGCTGGCGGCTGCGGCCGGCATCGAAGGCCTGTTTGTCATCGGCCTGATCATTCCCGGCTCGGTGCTGATGTTCGCCGCCGGCATGCTTGCGGCACAGGGAGTGCTACACCCGGTGGCTACGCTGCTCAGCGCCGGCATCGGCGCACTCATCGGCGATGTGATCAGCTTCGCCATCGGCCGTCGCGGGCGGCATCTGCTGCCCCGCTGGGATGCCCGCTGGCAGATTCTGCCGCGGGCGGAGCGCTTCTTTGTGCGCTATGGCGGGATGAGCATCATCCTCGGCCGGCTGATCGGCCCGCTGCGCCCGGTGGTGCCCACGGTGGCCGGCGCGGCCGGCTATCCGCCGCTGCGTTACGGACTGATCGCGACGGTGGCCAGCGCTCTGTGGGTACTGGCCTACGCCCTGCCGGGGATGCTGCTGGGCGCCGCCCTGCCCGTGCTGATGGGGTTGTTGGGGCGGCTGGGTGTGCTGCTGGGCGTGTTTCTGCTGCTGCTCTGGCTGCTGTATCGCGGCCTGGCCGCCATGCTCGGCGCGGCACAACTGTTTGCCGAACCGCTGCTGATCCGCACCATCGACTGGTCGCACCGACACCGCCGCCTTGGCCGCATGGGCCCAGCGCTAGCGGACCGGGATCAGCCGGAATCCCCGGTGTTGCTCGTGTGTCTGCTGTTGCTGGCCGTGCTGGCGGTCGTTATCGAGGGCGCTCTGCGGCTGAGCACAGGCGTGGGCACCCTGGCCGGCAGCAACCTGACGCTGCTGGATCAGCTCGCGAGCCTGCGC
>JBDNBC010000045.1:0-5645 GCA_039768115.1 Oceanococcaceae bacterium | reverse complement strand
GAACAACGCCACGGCCTCGCCGCCCTTCTGCTTGGTGGCCTGATCGCCCTCGGCCTGATTGGCGCCGGCGTGATGGGCGGGCGGGCCGCCCTGGCCGTCAAGACACTGGAGCGGACGGTTGTCGTTAAAGGCCTGTCCGAGCGCGAAATGCCTGCTGATACGGTGATCTGGCCCATCAGCTTCCAACTGGCAGGCAATGATTTGTCGGGCTTGTACGACAACATCGCCAGCCAATCCGAGGTGGTGCTGGGTTTTCTGGCGGAGAACGGTGTGGCCGCCGCGGACATGAGCCGGGGCGCGCCGCTGGTCACTGACCTGCACGCCCAGCAATACGGGGACAAGTCGCAGATCCGCTTTCGCTACACGGCGCAGGCGACCGTCACCGTGTATTCGCGCAACATCGCCGCGGTGCGTCAGGCCATGGTCCGGCTGGTGGACCTGGGCAAGCGCGGCGTCGTGGTGGGCTCCACCGGTTACGGCAGCGCCAGCACCGAGTTCCTGTTCACCGGCCTGTCGACGCTCAAGCCAGACATGATCGAAGAGGCCACCCGCAACGCCCGCGCCGTGGCGGAAAAGTTCGCCGATGACTCCGACAGTGACCTCGGCAAAATCCGCAAGGCCAGTCAGGGACAGTTCAGCATCAGCGACCGCGACGCCAGCACCCCGCACATTAAAACCGTGCGCGTGGTCTCAACCGTCGAGTACTACCTGTCGGATTAGGCCGGTGACGCGGGACGGGCACACCGGAGGCATCCGCAGTTAGCTGATGCGCAACCGCTACTTTTCGACGTCCGTCGCGGGAGCCCGGGAATACCAGCCGTCGAACACTACGGTCCACTCGGCGTCCGGGGCCTTCTGCTCCCAGAGCTGGCGGACCCGGCCGTCCGCGTGAGGCGTCCAGCGAATCCGTTGCCCAGTCCGCTGCCCGTCGGAGCCACGCGTGTGACCCTCCAAGGTCATGCTGCCCTCGGCGAAGCGGCCTTCGAGCATCAGCACCAGTCCGGCGCTATCCATCCAGGTCTGATGCCAGACATCACGTGCGGCGTCATAGGCATTAAGGCTCTGTCCGCTATAACGGCCCGTCGGCGTAGTGTAGTTTTCCGTGATCACACAACCGCCATGCGCGGACGAAATGGTATTGGTGCCGGCCAATCGTCCCTGCGCCGTGTGCACCACCCAGTCGCCGAGCCAGAAGTCGAACTGGCGATGCGTGGCCGAGTCGCAGGCGGCGCCTGCGAGCCCCGACCAGATGGCGGCAAAAAAGGCGCCAGCGCGGAGTGAGTTTCTGACGATATTTCGTGATCCGCATGGTTGTCCTGACATGGTCCCCCTCCGAGTTGACCGCGCCCCTATTGGGTGATGTTCGGCAGGTCCCCCTGCAACGGCAGGTTGACGCTGCCGCTCACCAGCACCACCGGGACAGTGACATCGCGCGAGCTGGAGACGATGAAGGCATCGCTCAGCCCATACAGCAGCAGCACGATCTGATCCCCCTCGGCAATGCGTTCGGCCACGCCGACAAGTTCCACTTCGTGGGTGCCCAGGCCGCGGATCGGTTGCACTTGTTCTTCGAGCAGGTCGGGCACCAGCGGCAGCAATTCGCCCAGCCCCGTGCGCACCACGCCCAGCCCGACGAACACCGTGGTATCGCAGGTGCCCAGACGCAGCAGCGGATCGGTTTCCTCCTGACACAAGGCATCCAGCGCCTCGTTGCCGCGGGTGAGCGTCAGCGTGGCCGTGGGAATGCCCGCCACCACTTCGCTGCCGGCGCTCGCCGTAGTCAGCGGCACAATCGCCGGCAGCGGGTTGGCGATGACAACCGGCACCGGCAGCCCCCCCGGCAATTCGACGGGGAAACTCTCCCCGCCCACCGGCATCTGCGGGATCTGGACTGCGTCCCCCTCGGTCAGGGAAAAGCACATATCCCGCCCGCTGGTAATGACGTCATCGGCATTGCCAATGCCCAGCAACTTCTCGTTGAACCAGGCCAGCGAGGCCGCGTCCCTGCTGATGCTGCCGCAGTTGGTATTGAGCGGGCTGGCGAGAGTATTGAGCACCTGCAGCGGCAGGCCCAGGTTCGTGGGCGACAGGAAATGGTGGCCAAAGCTGTAGGTGAGCAGGCGCACATCACCGCCCGCCCGGGCCAGACATTCGTAATTCCTCCAGGCCTCGTTCAGGTTGAACAGATCATCCCGCGGCCCCTGCCAGATCAGCGCGTCCACCCGCGGCACGCGACGTTGCGACGGGGTGATCACGGAAAACTCCCCATCGGCGGTGAGCGGCAGCAGCTGGAACAGCGGATCGAGCAGATACGACGAAGTATCGGCGCCATCCTCCGGCGTCAGATCCAGCGGGTTCTCGCAGAAATAGCGCATCGAGTGATAGGCGAAGAACGGCAGCGCCGCATCCGGAAATTTGCCGGTGATCCCGCCTTCGAGCAGCGTGGAGCGAATGATCGAATCCTGGCCCAGCTGCGTCCCCACATCCCCGACTCCGCCCAGCACTAACGCCCAGTAGCTCTTGACGACACCATTGGGATTCAGCGAATAGGTGAGGTCGTGCGGGGCAATTTCGGGAATGATGGCATCCAGCCGCCGGTCCGGGTCCTTGTTCAGGAGCAGGTACTGATACATGCCGCCGTAGCTGCTGCCCATCGAGCCCAGCAGCAGGTTGCCGTCGCGGTAACGCAGGTAATCCAGATGCTGCTCGGCCCAATCGACGATGGCCACCAGATCCTCGCCCTCGAAGTCCGGGTCCATCACCCGCACCGTGCCGCCGGAATCCGGTGAGCCGCGCTGGTCGATGCTGATGACCGCGTATCCCGCGCTGGTGAACTGCGCAAAACTGCCCACGGCGGTCTGCCGGCTGCCGGAGTAGCCATGGCCTTCCAGGAGCAGGGCGTGGCGCGCGTTGCAATCGATCACATCGGGTTCGTGAATCTGGATGCTGACGTTTTCGCCGTCCACGCGCGAGGGGAAGATGACCTGATAGGCGCGCCCCCCTGCGAGGTTTTCCTGCTGGGCACAAGACGCCGCCGGGACATCGCTACCGTAGAGCAGCTCGCCGCGCGCAAACGCGCCGGAACCTCCACCGCCGACCACATCTCCGCTGCCGGAGCCGCCGCAGCCCACCTGACACGCAGCCACCATCACGCATGCTGCGTACAGCACATCCCGGTTACGCATCTGTCTCCTCGTCTTGTCTCGTTCACCTTGGGGGCAGGATACTCCTCAGCCCGTGCCCCGCCACCGAGGGCCGCTCAGCGATTACCCTCGCCCACGGAGGAACTGCGCGATGGCGTAGACAAGAGCGCGGGCGGCGGCGGGATCCTGTGACGCCGCAGCCGAGGTTTCGTGCACGAAGCCTTGGATCCGCGCTCGCAGAGCCGGATCAAGATCAACATCGCGGTCCACATCCAGGCCGCGCATCGCCCAGCTGCCAAATATGCGGAGGTCTTCGTTTTGCTCCGAGAGCAGCAGTACGTTGGTGTGTCGCGGGTCGTCGTGAATTCGCTGCATCAGCGATCGAGTCTGTGATTCCGGGCCCTCGATGATTTGCAGGTAGTACCGACCTACCACCAACAGCAAGCCGCTGATGTCCTGCAACGAATTCTTGCGCGAGAAAGCCTCGCTCATCTGCGCAAATGCCTCGCCGGTCAGAGGCTCGACAGACTCACTCATATAAATGGTGCGAAACAGCGGATTCATCGGAAATACTTTTCGGGGAATTTCTGAGCAGGATATAAGACGAGCGCGTCAGCCCTTGAACGCCGACAGCCCGTAGTCCCCGAAGGGCTCGTCGCGCTCGCGTACGGCCTGCTTGAACCCCGCCTCGGCGGCGCGGCGCTGGAAGTCATAGCCCTCTTTGGTGTGCCGGGTGATGCCGTCAAACACCGTCCCCAGGATCTGGGTGCTGTGCAGGCCCTGGTTCATCACGCTCTGATTGAGCAGCAGTTTCATCATGACCAGCTGGTTGATGGGCATGCGCGCAATGCGTTCGAGCAGGCGTTCGAAACGCGCGTCGAGCTGATCCGGCGGCGCGGACTCAATCGCCAGCCCCCACTCCTGCGCTTCTTTTCCGGTCAGACAATCGCCGGTGAACAGCAGCCGCTTGGCCTTTTCCAGACCCACGCGGTGGAACCACATCGAGGTCGTCGGTGAACCCCAGACCCGGGCCGGCGGATAGCCGATCTTGGCGTCATCGGCGATCACCAGCAGATCCGAGCACAACGCCATGTCGGTGCCGCCGGCGACGCAGAAGCCGTGGACCTTGCAGACCACCGGTTTTTCGCTGTGGAACAGGCTCATGAAGCCTTTCACATTGCGGCTCATCATCGCGTAGTCGGTGACCGGGTCCCAGACCTCATCCGGCGCGTGATTGCGCATCTGCACAGCCGGGTCCAGTACCGAGCCGCGCGGCCGGTGCGGGCTGTCCGCGCCGATCTGCAGGGCTTCCGCGCTTTCCACAAGGTCGTAGCCGCCACAAAAGCCGGAGCCGTTGCCCGACAGCGCGATCACGTGCACCGCCGGGTCGATGTTGGCGCGCTCCACGCACTCGGCCAGTTCCCGCGGCAGGTCCATGGTGATGCCGTTGCCCCGTTGCGGCCGGTCCAGGGTGATCCGGGCAATACGGCCGGTCACTGCGTAGGTCATGGTCTTCAGGTTGGTCATGGGGTGCTTGCTGGGGAGAACTTCGAGCCAGTGTATTTCGTTTCTTGTCATATTTCGACAATGAATGTAATGTTTCACTAATCGCCACAAACGACAATTTGTAGAAATATGGCTGCCGCCAACCCCCGCCGGTTCCTGCTCAAGCTGCTGTTCGCCGCTGAAGGCCAATCACTCACCACCCGCGAGATGCTGGCGGCCGGCGAGGTGCTGGGCTTTTCGTCCAACAGCCTGCGGGTCGCGCTGGTTCGACTGACCAGCAACGGCCTCATCGCGTCGCCGGCCCGGGGCGTATACGGGCTCGGCCCGGAAGCCGCCGCGCTGGCCGAAAACGCCCGCCACTGGCGGTCGGGTGAAAAGCGCGTACGGCCCTGGGCCGGCGACTGGATTCTGGTGCACACCGGAGGCCTCGCGCGCACCGACCGCACGGCGCTGCGTCGTCGCGACCGCGTACTGGACATGCTCGGCTTGCGTGAGTACACCCGTGGCCTGTACCTGCGACCGGACAACCTGGCCGGCGGTGTTATCGCGGTGCGTGCTCGCCTGCGCCAGCTCGGTCTGGAAACCGCCGCCAGCGTGCTCGTGGCCCGCGATTTCGAGCCAGCCGAACAGGAGCGCGTCACCAAACTCTGGGACGGACCTGCACTGTCGCGCCAGTATCAGCGCATGCGCCAGGAACTCGAGAACTGGCTGCAACGTGCCGACGAGCTCGATATCGAAGACGCCGCCCGCGAGGTCTACCGCGCCGGTGACCAGGCAATTCGCACTCTGATCTTCGACCCGCTGCTGCCCGAGCCTCTGGTCGATACAGCCGCCCGCGCCGCCTTCACCGACACGGTGCTGCGCTTTGATGACGCCGGCCACCGAATCTGGCGTGCGCTTGCTCTGGAGCACACGCGGAATGCGCCGCCGGTGGCAAGTCCCCGCAGACACGCCCCCAGCCGCACGCACTAATTCCCCCCGAGGTATACCCGATGG
>JBDNBC010000044.1:0-6050 GCA_039768115.1 Oceanococcaceae bacterium | reverse complement strand
GGCCAGCCAGGAGCGGACAAGCTGCTCCGCTGACCACCCTCCCATGCCGTACTTCTGCCGATACCACTCGGGCCAGAACAGGTTGTTGCTCAGCAGAAATCGAGCATAGCCCGGCGGATTGCGCGGGCGACGAGATGAGGCGCCGGGCGCGCTGTGTGCTTGCTGTTGGTCCTGAAGCAGCGAGAGCAGATGTTGCCGGCTGGCGGCCAGCTCGTCATCGTGACGCGCTTGGCGGCATTCCAGTTCCGCGCTGATGAGCTTGTGCCCCTCCTGCGCGGCAACAAGCTCGGTTTCTGCTGCCTTGAGGGCGCGTTCAGCGGCGCGAACTTGCACTTGCAGGGCGTTGACCTGATCTCGAGCCGCCCTCAGCTCTCGCTGAGAGCGATCATGCCGGGAGTGCAGCTCGTCGTATTCGGCATTACGAGCAACGTACTTGTCTTCGAGGGAGGAGGCCCGGGCTTCCGCTTGCGCATGGGCTTTTTCGGCGGCGAGAGCGCGATCCTCGAGGGAGGTGGCATTTTTGCGAGCGGCGGCCAGTTCGGTGTTGAGCGGACGTAGCTCGCGCTGGAATCGCTCATCAGCATTTCGTAGGCGTTCCTCCAGCACGCCGCAGCGCTCACGTTGAACTTCAAGTTTCTCGTGGGCCACACGCAGTTGGTGCAGGCGCTCATCGTTGACACCAATTTGCTCGGCGATTTGGATGCGCAGCTCGTCAGTATTCGGTTGCGGCGGACGGATGGCCTCAGTACTGTGCGCGTCGCTTGATGACGAGGTGTTCCCGCGCCGTGCTACCTCGGGTGCCAACAGGGCACATAAGTCATCGAACTCGTCATGGAGAGCGTCAAGAGTCGCAAACCGATCCGTCTGATCGTGGTCTGCGCCCGGGTCCGCACAAAGGGGCGTGAACGTATCGAAGGTTCGTGCCACCAGTGAGCGCAGCGGCTGAGGAATCGTTTCAAGGCTGGAAAGTGAGGCCTGTTGGTGACGAAGATCTAGCCGTAGGTGCTGCCGGATGGCGAGTGCCGCTTCAGGGTCCCGCGGGTTTAGCGGCAATGACAACACACCGCGGATTCTCTCAATCGCCGCAACACCGTCGTCGAGCAATGCATCGTATAGAGCGAAACACCGCGGCTGGTGACGGGAGAAGCGTTCGGCATCCAGAACGTGGCGAAGCCAGAGCAACAGCCCGGTTGTCAGTGGCAACTCGTCACGTGCCTTGAGCGATCGCGCAACCTCCATAGGTTGCCTCAGTGGCAACACAAAATGCGGCGCCCCGTCTGCCTCCAGGGCGCTGGCCCAGACGGGCCACAGGCGACAGAGCCGCGGATCCTTGATCACCGGGGCGCCCGGGCCATTGAAGCGTTCGGCCACCGATTTGACGATATCTTCGGCCCATTGATGCGCCTTATCCGTAATGGCCGAATGGTTGTCAAAAGCGCGCCAATCGTCCCAGGTGGAATCATGCGCGCGGAGCAGGTTTTCGTTGAGCGCCAGGATGTCGCTCGACTCCCAAAAGCCGGCGGCGTTATTCTCCGACAAGGGTGGAATGGGGTCACTTGGCAGCGCTCCTCCGGCGAGCCCGATTGCACGCGTGAGGGCGCTGGTGCCGCTACGGTGCATCCCCAATACAACGATCAACAATTGTCGGTCATCACGGGGCTGGGCTGTCTCGCCGCGTCCGCGTTCATCGGGGCCGGATGAATTCATATGGTGGTCGTTCCTGGTGCGCGAGAATAGAAAGCGATGGGCTTCTCGCGGCGCATAAATGCTGTCGCCGTGCTAGCGTTTCGCGGGGTCACTGGGAGGCGGGCCACGGTCCCCCGCCGGTAAGTTTACGCATCCCGGCGCTCAAATTCGTGGTCCGTAAATATTATGTGCAGCTGGGTGGGGTAAGTTCGATGGCGTTGAATGGTGCACTTTGGATCGTTGCGCTTGCCTGCTGGTGTGGGTCGTTGTTGCTCGCAGTGATTGCGCCTCGGTTCTTGCGCACGCCCGAAGTTCCCGCCGCGAGCGACGCCTTGTCCCAACACATTCATCGGGACAATCCTCCGCGATTGGGAGGCGTGATTATTGCCACCGCCCTGACTCTGGCTGTACTGGGAGCCGTCACGGTGTCTGCAGGCATTTCGAAGACGGCGTTTCTGCTCTGGGCTGTTTCGCTACCCGCGTTTGCATCAGGGGTTCTGGAAGACTTTCGACATGACACCTCCCCCTGGTTGCGCTACGGTGCCTGCCTGGCGTCCGCGGCGTTATTCGTGTCCATTTGGGGCGGGGTTCCCGCGTTCGATGTCGGTGTCTTGGACGCTCTGCTGGTGAGCGCAGGGGTCGGGGCCGTGGTGTCGATGTTTTGCATCGCCGGGGTCACGCAGGCCTTTAATATTGTTGACGGGAAAAACGGGCTGTCCTCAGGGATGGGTCTTGTGGCTTTGGTCGCCATGACATACGTCGCTCATGATCACCAGGATGAAACCGTATTTGCTCTCGGTCTGGTTATTGCCACGGCCATTGGCGGGTTCTGGGTAGTGAACATTTCACGGGGCAGGCTTTTCCTGGGGGACTCGGGGGCCTATTTGGTCGGATTTCTGGTCGCCGCGCTCGGGGTGATTCTGGTCTCGGGAAACACGGAGGTATCACCCTGGCTTCCCGTACTGGCGGCAGCGTTTCCCATTGTGGAGACGCTCTTTACGTTTTTTCGGCGCGTCGTGATTGAACAGAAACGATTTAGCGAGCCAGATTTTTTGCATATGCACTCCCTTATTTATGACCGGGTGTTTTGTGCGCGTATTCCAAGCGACGAACTGCCTGGCCCGCTAGCGAACAGCGCCGTATCCATTGTCTTGTTGACGATCAGTGCTCTGGTGGCCGTCGCAAGTACGCAGTTGTCACATTCGTCCGTGGCGCTGCAAATGCTGTTTCTGGGTTACGTGGCAATTTACCTGGCGGCCTACCGGTGGCTACGCTTGCGCACGCGCTAGCATGGTGCCGCGCGAATCTCGTCATATCCGTACGCAACATGAGTCAACCAGAGATCACAGCCCAAGAATCGCCCTCGGTTAGCGCAGGTCTGGCCCTCGGCGCGGCCTCCGGCAGACGCGAGCGCCGTCCTCTACGAATCTTTCGCGATTCGCTCTGGGCCTTCATGCTGCGTGATATCAAGAGCCGCTACTTCGCAACCCGGCTCGGCCTGGTGTGGGCGATAGCCGACCCGGCGGCCATCGTCATCATGCTGGTAATCGTGCGTGGGTTTTTCGGCGTGATTGTGGGTGGCCCCGGCGTGTCGCCCATCGAGTACTTCTTCTGGCCAGTCTGGGCGTTCTTTCTCTTTAGTCAGACGGCCAACGCGACCGCGGGAGCGCTTGGCGCAGCGCGAGGGTTATTGTCATACCGGCAGGTTCAGGCATTTGACGTCATCTTCGCGCGCTCGCTGATTGAGTGGTCGCTGCTGTACATCGTTGCCGGAATCGCTGTCGCGGGATGGTGGCTCTTTGGCATGCCGTTAAACGTGGAGAGCCCGCTCCATCTGGTGGTGCTTCCACTGGTGATTCTGGCGCTGGGGAGTGGCTGGGGGCTTCTGACTGAGGTCGCGTCCACGGTCTGGCCAGATGCCCGACGCATACTGGCCATTGTTATGCGGCCCATGCTGTTCATTTCGGGATTGTTCTTCACGATGGAGATGGTTCCGCCCGATGCGCAGCCGTGGTTGTTCTGGAATCCTGTTCTGCATCTGGTGGACATGACGCGCGATGCGGGCATCACCAGCTATCAGTCGCCGGGAAGCATGCTTTATGCCCTGAGCGTGACGGCAGTCATCGCAGTGATCGGCTTTGCTCTGTACCATCGCTACCATGACATTATCCAGCGCCCGTGATGCCGAGCCGCTGGTGCGTATTGAGGGCATGACGAAGTCCTATCACACGCCCGGTTTTAAGCGGCTCAAGATCTTTGATGACCTCAGCTTAGTGCTGCCCATGGGGCGCAATATCGGTGTGCTGGGGCCAAACGGTGCCGGGAAATCCACCCTGCTGCGGTTGATCGGGGGTATTGAAAAGCCGGACCGCGGGCGTATCCGCGTGCGTGGGCGCCCATCGCCTCCCAAGGGCTTGTCGGGCGGCGTTGTGCCGGTGCTTACCGGGCGCGATAACGCACGCTTCGTGTGCCGGCTTTGTGGCCTGAACAAGGCGGAAACCCATGACCGCCTGGGTTTCATCGCGGGCCTCGCTAGTTTGGGCATGCATTTCGACCGCCCTGTCAATACCTACTCCAACGGCATGCGTGCGCGGTTAAACTTCGCGATTAACATGGCCTTCGAGTACGACGTGTATCTGTTTGATGAGCTTGGCGCCGTCGGCGACAAAATTTATCGCGACCGTGCCAGTGCCGTCATTGAGCAACGCAAACAGTCGTCAAGCTTCATTATTGTCAGCCACATTGTCCAGCAGTTGCGCAAGGACTGTGATGCGGGCTTGTATCTTGCTCCGGGTGGGGAGGCGGTGTTTTATGAGTCTCTGGACGAGGCCATCGCCCGCTATGAGGCGGACCCGCCCGCAGCACAGCCTGCTGCCGCATGACCCCCGGTATCGCTTCACTTCGCGCCTTGCCGCGGAGCTACTTGGCATTGGTGGTAGGGCCGCTGCTTGTGGTCCTGCTCTACACGCTACTGATTCAATCGCCGCGCTATGAGAGCCGCTCGCTGCTCGTTGTGGAAAAGGATCAGACCTTTCCCAGCGCGGCCAGCCTGGATTTGGGGGTCTTGGGGCTCGGCCTCGGTAGCGACAATGTCGATGCACTGCTGGTGGTCGAATTTATCCGCTCGCAGCAGCTATTTCGCGAGCTGGATCAGCGCCATCAGCTCGTCGAACACTGGCAGGACAGAGCACTGGATTGGTTGTCGCGGCTGCCGGCTGCTGCAAGTTTCGAGGATCAGTATGACTATTATTTATCCACGATTGACGTGCGTATGGATGCCGAGTCACGCATTTTGACGGTAGCGGTTCAGGCGTACGACAACAGGTTTGCTCAAGTTATTTTGCGGGACATCGTCAAATCCAGTGAATCCTTCATTAACGGCATTTCGCAAGATCTCGCCTCGTCGCAGGTGCGCTTTGTCGAAGGCGAGCTGGAGCGCGCGTACCGTCGTTTGATGGATGCGTCTGATGCCATGCTGGTTTTGCAGCAGCAGGCCGATGTGCTAAGCCCTGAAGCCGAGGCGCAGGCCTCGATCGAAATCTTGAGCGGTTTGCAGGCACGCCGTGCCGCGATAGAAACCGAGCTACGCGCCTTGACGCTGTATCTGAACGATGACGCGCCGGACGTGGTGGCGCTGCGCCGTCAGTTGCAAGCCGTCCGCTCGCAAATTGAAGAGCTGCGCGCCAACCAAACGGGCGACGCCACCGGCGGAGGAGGCATGAACCGCATGCTGCGCGACTTCAAGGAGGCCGAGCTGACAGCCGAGTTGGCTGGTGATATGTACAAAGTGGGGCTGCAAACACTCGAAACCACCCGCCTCGAGGCCAGCCGCAAGGCCAAGTTTCTGGTTCAGATTGACCCCCCCAGCCTGCCTGAGGATCCTCGTTATCCGGATGTCCTGCGGCAGATTCTGTTTACGGTGCTGGGTCTGAACGTCCTCTATTTCCTGGCCTCGCTGGCCTGGTCGGCGATTCGGGAGCATTCAGAATGATCAAGCGAAGTACCGCGAACTGCGCGGCCGTTACGGGCATGGCGATCATCGTCGCAGTTCTGGCCGGACTGCCGGCACAGAGCATGGCGCAGGGGCGGTTGAGTTTTGGGCTCAACGAAAGTGCCGCCCTGCAGGCCGCACTGGCGGCACAGGCCGCATCGTCGTCGCCCAGCCTGTCACCGTCGGCCGCGGCCAGCAACGAGCCCGAGCCGCCGATTCCGGACTACCCGGCGGTCGAGTCCGACAACTATGGCCAGTGGCTCTTCGGCGGGCACTTCGCGCGCCAGTCGTTTAGCGGCTTCAACCCGGATTACATCATCGGTGCCGGTGATCGCATTGACTTGCGCTTCTGGGGTGGTTTCGACTTCCAGGC
>JBDNBC010000043.1:0-7226 GCA_039768115.1 Oceanococcaceae bacterium | reverse complement strand
GCCGGCCGCGACCGCCGCGGCCGAACCGCCGCTCGAACCTCCCGGCACAACCTGCGGATTCCACGGGTTGCGCACCGGACCGAAGAAGCTGGTTTCGTTGGATGAGCCCATCGCGAACTCGTCCATGTTCGCCTTGCCCAGCGTGATCATGCCGGCCGAACGGAGCTTGTCGACCACGGTCGCGGTATACGGGGGCACCCAGTCCGCGAGCATCTTCGAGGCACAGGTCGTGCGCAGACCGTCGGTGCAGAAAATGTCCTTGTGCAGAATCGGCACACCGCCCAGGGTGGCGGTCATGTCGGCAGACGCCGCCGCGGTCTCCGCCCCGTCGCGATCGGTGCTAATCACGCAATTGAGCTCGGGGTTCAGAGCGTCGATGCGCGCGAGATAATGTGCCGTGACCTCCGCCGCGGACACGGATTTCGCCTGCAAGGCCTGCCGGAGATCGAAAAGATCGAGTTCGGAGAGGTTCATTCGATCACCCGCGGCACGACGAACAGACCGTCCTGTGCCTGCGGAGCCGCGCGCATCAGCGATTCGCGCGCTTCCGGCTCGCTGACGCTATCCGGTCGCAGACGCTGGTGCATGTCCAGCGGGTGGGCCATCGGCTCCACGCCCTTCGTTGCGGCGGACTGCAGGGTCTCGACCAGCGCGAGAATGGTGTTAAGTTCGTCGCCATAGCGCGCAACATCCTCCGTGGCGAGGCCCAGGCGGGCCAGTCGCGCTAGCCTTTGTAGATCATCTGCGGCCAAGCTCATCGTATTCGTACCAAAATCATCGGGGGTTTGTTATCGTCCGCACATTCGCTGCGGGGGATGCGAATCTTACCGATGATTACGCTCGTTCGCGGCCTCACTTCCCCACCGATCAATTGCCGATGAAATCCCTGCGCGGCCTGTTCGTGAATGACCTGTCGATTGACCTCGGCACGGCCAACACCCTGATTTACGTCGCCGGGGAGGGGATCGTGCTGAACGAACCCTCGGTTGTGGCCATCCGCACCGATGCCCGCGGCGGCAAGCACATTGAGTCGGTCGGCATCGACGCGAAAAAGATGCTGGGCCGTACACCCACCCACATCAGCACCATCCGGCCGATGAAAGACGGCGTCATTGCCGACTTCACCGTCACCGAGAAGATGCTCCAGCACTTTATTCGCAAGGTGCATGCCCGACGGGTGTTCCGTCCGCTGACGCGCGTCGTGATCTGCGTGCCTTACGGCTCCACCCAGGTTGAACGCCGGGCCATTCGTGAATCCGCGATGAACGCCGGCGCGCGCAAGGTGCACCTGATCGACGAGCCCGTGGCGGCTGCCATCGGTGCCGGCATCCCGATCGGCGATGCCCGCGGCTCCATGGTCTGCGATATCGGTGGTGGCACAGCAGAAGTTGCGGTGATCTCGCTCAACGGCATCGTCTATGCCGAGTCGGTGCGGGTGGGCGGCGACAAATTTGACGAAGCCATCGTCAGTTACGTGCGCCGTCAATACAACATGCTGATCGGCGAAACCACCGCCGAACGAATTAAGCAGGAAATCGGCACCGCCTACCCGGGCATGCAGCCGCAGGAAATCGATGTGGTGGGCCGCCATCTGTCGGCCGGCGTGCCTCGCAGCTTCACGTTAAATTCCAACGAAATCCTCGATGCCCTGCAGGACCCGCTGAGTCAGATCGTCGCGGCCTGCAAACAGGCACTGGAAGCCACTCCGCCCGAGCTGGGTTCAGACGTGGCCGAGCGGGGCATCGTGTTGACGGGCGGCGGCGCACTGTTGCGCGATCTCGACAAATTGCTTGCCGAGGAAACCGGCCTGCCCGTGGTCATCGCCGACGATCCGCTGACGTGCGTGGCGCGCGGCGGCGGCCGCCTGCTGGAACTCGACGATGCGAAGACCGCCGCTTTCATCCTTGACTAACGGACGCTAGGGCGCCATGGATGGCAGCGCCCTGCCCGGCTCACGCCGCGATCGCAAGCACCTGGCTCTCGCGGCAATCGTCATCGTGTTGCTCGCGCTGGGCATTTTCGCCGCCGGCAAGGTGGACAGTCAGGGTATTGCCCAGCAAGCCCGGGACATTGGTCTGACTGTGCTGGCCCCGGCCCGCTGGGTCGGCTCACTGCCCGGCAAATGGCAGGCCCGACGACAGGCAGATATCGCGGATGAGCAGCTGCGGTCCGCCATGGTCCGGGTCCAGGCGGACAATCGCCGGTTGCGCGCGGAGCTGCTGCAGATGCAGAGCCTGCGTGCCGAGGTTGATCGCCTGCGCGGGCTGCTGGCCATGCGCGAAACCATTCCGATGGAAGTCTTCGCGGTGCCCGTCGCGCGCCGCGAACCGCTTCCGCTGCGGCATCGACTGGTGTTGGCCGGTGGCGGCGATGACGGCCTGGTCAGCGGAGCCGCCGTCCTTGCCCCGGATGGCGTGCTGGGGCATATCGAATCCGTCACCGCCACCGAAGCGCTGGTGGTACTGACCACCGAGGCGGAACACGCCGTTCCCGCCATCATTGAGCGCAATGGCGCCGCGACCATGGTCTACGGCACGGGCGACGCGCACGTCATTCGCGTGTCCTGGCTGCCCAAGAATGCCGATATCCGTGTGGGCGACGTGCTGCTGACCAGCGGCCTGGGCGGACGCTACCCAGCGCGCCTCCCGATTGCCCGGATATCCTCAGTCGACAGTCGCTCTGGCGAGCGATTCCTCGACGTGCTCGCTGAGCCACTGGCTGACCCTTTTCAGTACCCGGAAGTGCTGGTGACCCGGCGTCCTGCGCAATAGCCAGACCTTGAGGCACACTGACAACTTCATTCTCTGACCCCCGCGACGCCTGCCCCGTGAGTCTGTCCCTGTTTCTTGCCACGGCGGTCCTGGCCCTACTGATGGCCGTGCTGCCCGCACCGGCCGGGTGGCATGGCCTGCGCGAGGCCAGCGTCGTGCTGGCCTTCCTGCTGGCCGGCTCGACAGCGCGCGCCAGCGGCCTGGTTCTGGCGCTGGTTTTCGGATTGTTGCTGGATTGCCTCCATCACCTGCCGCTGGGCACCATCGCCGTGCCCGGCATCATGCTGGCAGCGCTGATTGCCTTACTGCATTCCGCGCTACAACGCCGTCCATTGACCGTGCAGGCCAGCGTAATCATGCTGCTCGCACTGGGCCACGCTCTGCTGATGCACGCCTGGCTCGAACATGTCGCGCTGCCCACGGCCAGCGAAGTCGCCTGGATGGGCGCCATTCTGGCCGCGCTGCTGTGGTGGCCGCTGGCCATGGTGAGCGCCCCTCCCGATACGGCACTGTAATCCGTGCAACTGCACGAGTCACACGAGCAGATCGCGGATTTCCGTGTGCGCACCCGGGTAGTGCTCGGGCTGATCATCGTGCTCTCCGCGCTGATCGTGGTGCGCCTCTGGTTGCTGCAGATGCGCGATCACGAGCGCCTGGCAGAGCGGGCCGATCGCAACCGCACCGCGGTCGAATATGTCACCGGTGTGCGCGGACTCATTTATGACCGTGCGGGCACCGTGCTCGCCGACAACACTCCCAGCTGGCAGCTCGACATCACTCCTGAGCAGGTGGAAGACATGCCGGCCTTGCTCGACGCGCTGGCCGATACCGTCGAGCTCCGTCCACACGAACGCCAGCGCTTCGAAGATCGGCGCCGGGCCCTGCCAGCCTTTGCAGCGGTTCCCTTGAAACTCAATCTGACTCGTGACGAACTCGCGCGCCTCGCCGTGCAGGCCAACCGCTGGCCCGGCGTGCAGGTGCGCGCCGCGTTGGCACGGCGCTACCCGTTGGAGCACACCACCGCCCATGTTCTCGGCTACGTAGGCGGGCTTACGGCCCGTGATCTTGATGGCGACAGCCAAGGGCATTACCGCGGTGCCAGTCACATCGGCAAGGTCGGGCTGGAACGGGCGCAGGAAGACCACCTGCGCCCGGTACCGGGTCAGCGCCGGGTCGAAAACGATGCCCGTGGCCGTCGCCTGCGCCAGATCGACTATCAGCCCCCCACGCCGGGCTGGAACCTGCGTGTCACGCTCGATGCCGAGCTGCAGAAAGCGACGGCAGCGGCACTGGGTCCACGGCGCGGCGCGGCAGTGGCCATCGACCCGCGCAACGGCGAAGTGCTCGCGCTGGTGTCGCAGCCGGGGTTCGATCCGCATCTATTCATCAATGGCATCGGTCATGCGGACTATCAAACTCTGATCAGCGATCCACAAAATCCGCTGTTCAACCGGGCCATCCAGGGCCGGTACCCCCCTGGCTCCACAATCAAACCGCTGGTGGCGCTGGCCGGGCTGGAGTATCAGGTCGTGACCCCCAGCGACCATGTGTTCTGCCAGGGCTGGTTTCAGCTACCGAACAAGCCCCGTAAATACCGCGACTGGAAGCGGCATGGCCATGGCTCGGTCAACCTGCGCGAATCCGTAGCGCAATCCTGCGACGTCTACTACTACGAGCTGGCGCATGCGCTGGGCATCGATCGACTGGCCCGCTTCGGCGCGCGCCTCGGGATAGGCCAGCGGACCGGCCTTGAACTGCCGTCCGAGGACGCCGGCATCCTGCCCAGCCGCGAGTGGAAGATCGGTGCGCTCGGTGAGGTTTGGTTCCCCGGAGAAACGCTCAATATCGGCATTGGCCAGGGCTACATGGTGACCACGCCCCTGCAACTGGCCCAAATGACAGCGCTTCTGGCGCAGCGGGGAGTCGGTTACGTACCCCGCCTGGTGAAGTCGCGTTTCCGTGATGACCACACCGTCGATATCCCACCGCAGCCCCTGCCTCCGGTGAACCTGCGCGACCCGCAAGGCTGGGAAACCATTCATCAGGCCATGCTGGCAGTCGTGTACGGCGCGCAGGGCACGGCGCGCAGTGTGGGTCAGGGCCTGCCGTTCCGGGTGGCTGGCAAAACCGGTACGGCCCAGGTGGCCGGGCTGTCTCAGGAAGACGATGAAGCGCCCCAACTGGACGAGGTTCCGGAACGGTTGCGCGATCACGCTCTGTTCATCGCGTATGCGCCGGCCGATGCGCCACAAATGGCCATCGCGGTCGTCGTGGAAAACAGCGGCAGCGGCAGCGCGGTAGCCGCGCCAGTGGCGCGCGCCATGCTGGAAAACTGGCTGATGCGCTGCGATGGCGTTGACTGGCGGCCGTGGTGCCTGGAGGCGGATATCTGATGTCCCGCTTTGGCACACCGCGGCAATCGGCCTGGAAATGGCTGCACCTCGATCCCTGGTTGACCGGAATGCTGGCGTTGCTGGCTGCGGTGGGTATCGCGACGGTGTACAGCGCCACCAACGCGGATGCTGATTTCGCGCTCGCCCAATTGCAGCGCATCGGCATTGGCTTTGCCGCACTGCTGATCGTGGCGCGCATCCCTCCGCAGGTGTATCACGGCCTGGCCCTGCCGGGGTATGCCGTGTGTCTTCTGCTGCTGGTCGGCGTGCATCTATTTGGCACTGAGGTCAACGGCGCGCAGCGCTGGCTGAACATCGGCGGGGTCCGCCTGCAACCCTCAGAGTTGATGAAAATCCTGCTGCCGCTCGCGCTGTCGGCGATGCTCGCGCCGGCACGCTGGCCGCTGTCGCTGCTCAATCTGTTTGGCGGGCTGGTGCTCATCGTGTTGCCGGTCGCGCTGATTGGCCTGCAA
The DNA here is from genome assembly GCA_039768115.1 of Oceanococcaceae bacterium. Taxonomy (GTDB): domain Bacteria; phylum Pseudomonadota; class Gammaproteobacteria; order Nevskiales; family Oceanococcaceae; genus MS8. The sequence continues at coordinate 1,589 of JBDNBC010000043.1, read as the reverse complement.
CCGGACCTGGGCACGGCCCTGCTGGTGGCGGCGCCTGGCGGACTGCTGATCTTTCTCGCCGGCCTGCGCTGGAAGTGGCTGATGGCGATGACCGTGGCGGCCTTCGCGGCTTTGCCGCTGCTGTGGCAGGCCATGCACGAGTATCAGCGAGCGCGCGTCCTGACCTTGTTCAACCCCGAAAGCGACCCCCACGGCGCCGGTTATCACATCATTCAGTCGAAAATCGCGATCGGCTCGGGCGGGTTGCAGGGCCAGGGCTGGATGCAGGGCACGCAGGCCCAGCTCGACTTTTTACCCGAGGCGCATACCGACTTCATCTTTGCCGTGTTCGCCGAAGAGCATGGTCTGATTGGCGCCTTGCTGCTGATGGCGCTGTATGTCGCCATCTGCGGTCGCGGACTGTACATCGCCAACCAGAGCGAGGATCGCTTCGGCCGACTGCTGGTCAGCACCCTGAGCATCACCGTGTTCGTCTATGTCTTCGTCAACATCGGCATGGTCAGTGGGATCCTGCCGGTGGTGGGCGTCCCGTTGCCGTTCATGAGCTACGGCGGCAGTTCGGTGGTGTCTCTGGCCGTCGCCTTCGGACTGATCATGTCGGTACGGGCACACAGCCGCCCCGGGCTGGGCATGCTGTAATACGGCTCATGCGTATTCTTATGATTTGTGTACTGGCCTGGTTTGCCATGCCGGCCCTGGCCGATTATCGCGATCATCCGCGGGCCAACGAGTTTCGCACCCGGCTGATGGCCGAAGGATTTTCCCGCGCCGAGCTTGATGCCTTGCTGGCCGATGCCCGGCGCAACCCGAAGCTGGTGCAGGCCGAGCAGCAATCCGCGGAGCGCACCAAGACCTGGCCGGAGTATCTGGCGATTTTTCTGCGCGACGACCGCATCCGCGCCGGCGTCGACTTCTGGCGGACCCATGCCGCCACGCTGGAGCGAGCACGCCGCGACTATGGTGTGCCGCCGGAATATATCGTAGCGATCATCGGCGTTGAGACCCGCTACGGCGGCTACACCGGGCCGCACCGGATTCTCGACTCCCTGGCCACGCAGGGTTTTGATCACCCGACCCGCAGCCCCTTCTTTTTCAACGAACTGGTGGAGTTCATCCAGTTGAGCCGGGAGCATGACATCGACCCGCGTGCGGCCAAAGGCTCCTACGCCGGCGCCATGGGGCTGTCGCAGTTCATGCCATCGAACTACCGTCGCCTCGCGCAGGATTACGACGGCGACGGGCGGGTCGATTTATGGACGCCGGTCGATGCGATCGGCAGCACGGCGCACTATCTGGTGCACTACCGGGGCCCCGGACGCGGTTGGCAGGCCCACGCCCCGGTGCTCGTCGCCGCCCTGGGCACACCCGACGCCGACACCCCGCGCAATCGGTCACGCATCGAATCGCGTTATGGCGACTTCGTCCCGGCCCTCACAGCCGTTCCCGCCGTCGCGTTGACGGCCGAGGCCGGGCTGATCGCCCTGGATTATGGTGACCGCGAGGAATACTGGTTCGGGCTCACCAACTTCTACAACCTGATGGCATATAACCCCCGGGTGTACTACGCCATGGCGGTATATCGCCTGGCG
>JBDNBC010000042.1:0-11403 GCA_039768115.1 Oceanococcaceae bacterium | reverse complement strand
GTGGGCCGGGCCGCCCGGCTCGAAGGCTATGGCCTGGAGGATCTTGGCATCCCCACCGAGCGCACCATCACCACCAACGAATATCTGGAAACGCTGTACCCGAACATTTTCGCCGCCGGCGATGTGGCCGGACCGTATCAGTTCACCCACACCGCCGCGCACCACGGCTGGTATGCCGCGGTGAATGCGCTGTTTGGCACCTTCAAGCGCTTCAAGGTGGACTACCGCGTGATCCCCTGGGTCACCTTCGTCGACCCGGAAGTGGCCCGCGTCGGTTTGAGCGAGGCCGAGGCCCGCGACAAGGACATCGCCGTCGAAGTGACCCGCTACGGCATCGACGACCTCGACCGTGCCATTGCCGAAAGCGACGCACGGGGCTTCGTCAAGGTGCTGACCCCACCGGGCAAGGACACCATCCTTGGCGCCACCATCGTCGGCCCCCACGCCGGCGAGCTGCTGGCCGAGTTCGTACTGGCGATGAAGCACGGCCTGGGTCTGAACAAGATTCTCGGCACCATCCATTCCTACCCGACCTGGGTCGAAGCCAACAAATACGCCGCCGGTGAATGGAAGCGCGCCCACGCGCCCGAGCGGCTGCTGGCCTTCGTCGAGAAATTCCACACCTGGAGACGCGGCGCATGAATCGCACATTTCCAAGAACGTTGATCGCCGGGCTATTGCTGCTCGGCGCCCTGACCGCCCGCGCTGACTTTGACCACGGCGCCTGGGATGACTTGCTCAAGGCGCACGTGCAAAGCATCGACAACGGCCACAGCACGGCCGTGGACTACGCCGGCATGGCGCGCGATCGGGCCGCGCTGAAAAGTTATCTCGACGGCCTGGCCGCCGTTGATTCCGCCACCTTTGCCGGCTGGACTCAGGCCGCACAACTGGCCTTCCTGATCAACGCCTACAACGCCTGGACGGTCGAGCTCATCCTCAGCGAGTGGCCCGATCTCGACTCGATCAAGGACCTCGGCAGCCTGTTCCGCTCGCCGTGGAAAAAGGCCTTCATTCCGCTGCTCGGTGACACCCGCTCGCTGGATGACATCGAGCACGAGATGATTCGTGGCGACGACCGCCCCTACCGCGAGCCGCGCATCCATTTCGCCGTCAACTGCGCCAGCATCGGCTGCCCGGCCCTGCGCGCCGAAGCCTTTCGCGGCGCCGACCTGGAGCGCCAGCTCGACGAGCAGACCCGGCAGTTTCTCGGCGACCCCAGCCGCAACCGCTATGCCGACGGCACCTTTGCGCTGTCGTCGATCTTTAAGTGGTACCGCAAGGATTTTGAGCGCGGCTGGCAGGGCTACACCGCGCTGACCGATTTTCTGCTCGACTACCCCGCCGCGCTGGGTATTCCGGACCGCGATCTCGACCGCGTGGGCCGCGGCGATGTTCGCATCGAATACCTCGACTACGACTGGGATCTCAACGGCGTACGCTAAGCCGCCGCGGCCCTCGCGGCGGGCTGCATATCACCTATTTTTCGGAGACACGTGATGATCGGGTATGTATCGGTTGGTACCAATGACCTGGCCAAAGCCGGCGCCTTTTACGACGCCCTGCTAGGGGAAATGGGCGCCAAACGCGTGATGGATCTCGGCCGCATGGTCATCTGGGGCACCGGCGCCGGCAAACCCATGTTTGCGTTGTGCACGCCCTACGATGGCCAGGCCGCGTGTGTCGGCAACGGCGTCATGGTCGCGCTGGCTGCCTCCAGCCGTGAGGAAGTGGACCGCCTGTACGCCAAGGCCATCGAACTCGGCGCCACCGACGAGGGCGCACCCGGAGCACGTATGCCGACCTTTTATGGCGGCTACTTTCGTGACCTTGACGGCAACAAGCTGAACTTTTTCTACATGGGTTGATTGGCCCTGGGCCGATCGATACGAGACCGCCGGCGATCATGACCGGCGGTTTCTTGAACTCAGCGCCCGTGCGCCATCCAGCTCGCGGCCTGGCGTGCCGCCAAGTCGACCAAGTTCTGTTGCACCAGCGAGATGTCGGCCAGATGCAGGCCCCAGCCTATCCCGCCGAGAAATTCGCCGGGGTAGTCGTTGGCGCGGGGCCCGTCGGGCTCGGGGGAGATGCGCACTTCCAGATAACTGGTGCCGTTGGCATCGACCACGCATTCGCCACGAATCTGGCCGGGGACGCTGTAATAGGGTTCGTCCACCGCAAGATTGCTCAGCCGGTTCTGAAAGGGCCCGCCGCTGCCGCGCGGAATCAGCAGCGTCTGGAACACCGGCGGCAGGCGAAACGGCACGCGCAGGTCCAGTACGGCTTCGCCGCCGGCCAGGGCTGCCGGGTTGGTGCACAGCGCCTGCAACGCCGGGTCGCTGGTGGTGCCGAAGCGGGGATCATCGAGCTGCGGGTCACCGGCCCGGTAGCTGGCGTAGCTCACCACGCAACCGTGTTGGTCCGCTTCCCGACAGGCCGGGGTGAAGCGGACATCGCCGCCCACATCCGCGCCGACCGTAACCGCCACCGTCGTACCGGCCAGGTGCGCCGCAATCATCCGTGCATGCAACGCTGGGCGCGTTTCGATTTCCTCGGCAATCAGCCGCCGCAGCAGGCCGGCGCCCTGCGAATGCCCGACCAGCACGAAGCCCCGGCCTTCGCTGAGGTTGGCGACATACTCGCGAAAGGCGTCCAGCACATCGGCATAGGCCTGCTCGCGGGCCGCGTCGGGGATGTCCAGCAGCCCGGTCTCGACCGGGATGAAACCGCCGCCCACCGCCACCGCCAGCCGCGTCAGGCTGATTTGCCGGTACACCGGTGCGAATGGCCGGCAGACCTCGCTGTAACGGGCGAATTGTGTGGTCGTGGTCTGGATTTCCTGCGGGCCCGGATTCAGGTCGGCGTTGTTGCCCACATCCGCACTGGTGGTCGGATAGACATAGAAACAGTCGACCGTCGGCGCGGCCGCGGGGCTGAATGGCAGGCTTGTGGCCGTGCCATCCGCTGCCACCGATATCGTCCGCAGGTCCTGCCGGCAGGCGTCTTCGGATGCGGGTTTGTCCGGGTGGCACAACCAGTTTGTCGCGCCATCGTAGATCGCGCTTTGGTAGGTGGCGAAGTCGTCGGCACCGTCGCGCGAGGCCGTGATGTCCGGGCCGGCGTCGCAGGCGACGAGCAGCAGGGCGAATACGCCCAGGACAAGCGAGGGGTTGATTGGGTTCATGGGGTGTCTCCAGCGCACGACCGAACTATGCCATGCGGGGCTGGACACCTCTAGCGATGGTTTACTCGACCCGATCAGCGAATCAGGCTGGACACCAGCAAGCCCCCTGCCGCGAGCACCAGCACGCGGTAGATCCACAGCCGGAAGGCGGCATCGTCTATGGCGTTGTGCAGCCGTTCGCCGAGGATGATGCCGAGCGGGATCAACGGCAGAAACAGCGCCACATGGCCGAGCAGCGGCTGCAGACGTTGCTGGAGCAGGAAGATCACAGTGAGCAGCGAGTTCAGGCCCAGCCAGACAACGATTAACGTGGCGCGAAAGCGGGCCTTGTCGATGGCCATGCCGGCCAGGCCGTAGACCAGCAACGGCCCGCCGGAGGCAAACAGGCCATGGGTGACGCCGGCGCCGAGCACAATGCCGCGACTCCAGCCCGCTGAGGGCGGGGCTGCTACATGGCCGCGGCGCATCCGGCGCAATTCGCGCAGGGCAAACCACAACACCAGCAGCGCAAAACTGGCCTTGAGCACCGTGCCGCCCAGCACCGGCTGCAACACGACGCCAAGCAGGGTGCCGGCGATCATGAAGGGCATGATCAGTCGGGTCAGCAGCGCCGTGTCAATGTGGCGGCGATGGCGCCAGGCCAGGACGCTGGTCATGACAATGTTCAACGGCACCAGGACCGTCTGCAGATAGTCGATTGGCAGCACCAGCGCGCCCAGCGACAGCGCGATGACGATGCTGCCAAAGCCGGTCATCGCTTCGGCCGTATAGGCGAAGAGGATGAACACGGCCAGCAGCAGCTGAGGCCAGTAGGTCAGCAATAGATCCACGGCAGGGCTCGGTCAGAAGGCGGATTTTCGAACGGAGGCAGCGGCTCAGGCCGCCGGCTGGGAGAGGCCGGCCGGCGCAGGATCGGAGGTGTCTTTCACCGGCAGAAACTGGCCATAGCCGGTGGCTTTGCCCAGGTCCGGCGCGTAGCCATTCTCGCGGTCGTAGGCCCGTTTGCCGTTGATGAGCACGACATCCACGGCGTGGTCGTTGCGGTTCACCAGCCGGGTCATGTTGAAGGCCGGAAAGGCGGCATCTTCCATGGCGAACACTTCGGGTCCGAGGCCGTCCGGGTTGACGATGACCAGATCGGCACGATCACCCTCGCGAATGTGCCCGGCGTCGATGCCGTACCAGTCGGCCAGTTCGCCGGTCAACCGGTGCACGGCGTGGCCGATGGACATGAACGGTCGGCCTTCGGCGGCGGCGTCCGTCACGTACTTCAGCAGGCACAGCGGAAAGTTGTAGGAGGCCATGTTCTGCAGGTGCGCGCCCGAGTCGGCAAAGCCGATGTGCACCTGTTTGTTGCGGCAGAGCTTGCGCATGACTTCGGTGCGCTCGCCGGCGAACTGCACCCCCCAGCGCAGCTGATCGCGGTACTCCAGCGCCAGGTCGAGGAAGGTGTCAATGGCGTCCTGCCCGCGCGCGCGGCCGATATCGGCGAAGTTCTGGCCGATCAGGGTGGTGTCCGGGCAGGCCACGACCCAGGCGTCGGCGAATTCGCGATGCCACAAGCCCGCCGACAGCATCGCCTTCATGTTGCGGCGCATGATGTCGCGAAACCCCGGTTTGGCCGCTTCGGCGTACATGTCCTCGGGGTTTTTCACGTCACGCAGGATGCGCGCATCGGCCAGCTCGCCAAAGGAATTGAAATCCAGCCCGTAGGCGTAGATGACGAAAGGCGAGGGCAGAAACTGCCAGCGCAGGTTGGCCCCGAGCAATGTGTTGGCCATCCAGCCGCCCAGCGGGCCGAGCACATGCAGCCGCGGCATGGACTTCAGATCCAGCACGGTCAGCAGCGACATCTTCAGGGCCTTGCGGAACCAGCCGATGGCACTGAGGAAGAAGGCCACGATGTTGATCTTGCCGATGGCATCGGGGGCGGATTGCAGCACTCGCCCGCGCCGGCGCAGCACCGCGTGCAGGCGCCGGTATTCGCTCCAGCGGGCGAAGGTCGAGGGCAGGGGCTTGGCCCAGGCGCGGTCGCCATCCATCCGGTCGAGTTTGGTGGTCATGGTCGACAGGCCGGCAAAGCCCACATCCAGCGCTTCGTTGAGCATGTCCTCCATGGCCCGCATCTCGGTGGCGGTGGGCTTGACGCCGCTGACCGAGCGTTCAAGACCCATGGCGCGCACGCGGATGTCCGAGTGGCCGATGAATGGCACCAGGTTGGGGCCTAGCGGATGGGCCTCGAAGAAGCTGCGGAATTCGGTAGGGCTGCGCCACTGCTTAACCTGCTTGAGCAGAGGCAGAACCTGATCGCGGGGCACGGCCTCGACACGGGTGAACAGGTCCGAGCAATCCTCGGCGTCGGCACAGACCATCGAGATCGAGCAGATGCCGGTCATCACCGTGGTCACGCCGTGGCGGACAGATTCGGCCAGCTCGGGGGCCGCGATGACCTCGGCGTCGTAATGCGAGTGCGGCTCGATGAAGCCGGGGCAGACCCAGCGGCCCTGGGCATCGATGACCTGCGCTACGGTAGTGGTATCCAGCGGCGTGCTGCTGACGGTGGCAATGCGCCCGTGACGGATGCCCAGATGGCGGGGCAGGCCCTGCGCTTCAGCGTCGCTTCGCGGCATGCCGCCGTCAAAGTAGCGGGCGTTGGTGATGACGATGTCGTAGCTCATAGGGTCTCCCGTCGATTCAGCATCCGCCCATGGTGCGCGTTGCCGGCGCTGGGCTGATGTCCGGTTGCCTTTGCTTATTGTTCAAATGCCTCAGGCGTTCGGAAATCAGCTATTTAGACGCTGTGACTGCGTATATTGGCCGCCTGTCGATGGCGCGCCGGAGGGTTTGTGCACGCACTTGATCAACTGCAACTGAGTTTTGACCCGAACATGCTGGCCTTCATCAACTGGATGCTGGCGCTGGTCATGTTCGGGGTGGCGCTGGATCTCACGCCCGCCGACTTCACCCGGGTGCTGCGCCGGCCGCGCGCGCCGGCGGTGGGGCTGATGTGTCAGTTCCTGCTGATGCCGGCGCTGGCCACGGCACTGTTGGCCGTGATTCAGCCGCCGCCCAGCATCGCGCTGGGCATCCTGCTTATTGCGTCCTGCCCGGGCGGCAACGTGTCCAACTTTCTGACCAGCCTCGCCGGGGGGCATGCGGCGGTGTCGGTGAGCATGTCGGCCATCTCGACGCTGGCGGCCATTGTCATGACCCCGCTGAATTTCGGCTTCTGGTCGCAGCTGCTGCCGGGCACGGCGGCGTTAATGCGCGAAATCCATCTCGCACCGCTGGACATTGTCTCGTCGGTGCTGGTGATCCTGATTCTGCCGAGTGCGCTGGGCATGTTGCTGGCGCACCGCTGGCCGGCGCTGGCGCGGCGCTTGCGCCGGCCGATGCAGGTGTTTTCGATGCTGGTGCTGTTTGGCTTCATCGGGGGCGCACTCAGCGCCAACTGGCAGGTGTTCATGACGTGGGTGGGGGCGGCGTTCTGGATCGTGCTGCTGGTCAATGTCAGCGGGTTGGCGCTGGGCTACGGGCTGGCGCGCGCCGTGCGGTTGCCGGTGGCGGATGCCAAGGCCGTCTGTTTCGAAACCGGCATCCAAAACTCCGGCTTCGGCCTGTTGCTGGTGTTCCAGTTTTTTGGCGGGCTCGGGGGCATGGCCATCATCGCCGCCTGGTGGGGGATCTGGCATCTGCTGTCGGGGTTGACGCTGGCCCTGCTGTGGGCGGCGCAGCGCCGGCGTGCAGCACGACACGAAGCCGTCGTCGCGCTCTGAACAATGCACCTAGGGCGACAGCGCGGACCCGGTGATTCGGGCGCGGGCGGCGCCGGGGGGATGGCCGGTCCAGCGCTTGTAGGCGTGGTGAAAGCTGGCGGAATCGGCGAAACCCAGCAGAAAGGCGATCTCGGCCAGTGAATGATCGGTGTCGCGCAGCATGTCGTCGGCACACTGCCGGCGCAGGTCCTCGCTGATGCGGCGATAGCTGGTGCCGGCCTGGGTCAGCCGCCGCTGCAACTGGGCGCGGCTGATGCCCAGCTCGCGGGCCAGATCCGGGAGCGCCGGCAACGGGCCGGGCAGGCGGGCCCGCAGCAGGCCGCGCAAGCGTTGCGGCAAGTCATCGCCGTCGCCAGGCAGGGTCTCGCGCAGGCGCCGCTCGAAGAGCTGCAGCAACTCGGGGTCGGCGAACGGGACCGGCTGGCGAAACAGGGCCGCGTCGAAGCTCACGCCGGTGCGCTCGGCCGAAAAGCGGATGCTTGTGCAGCCCAGCAGGTCGTAGTAGGCGGAGAGCCGTTGCGGCTCCGGGCGCGGGAAGCGAAAGCTCAGGGCCTTGAGGGCCGCGTGCCCGCGCTGCTCGCCGCCGGCCAGCGACCCTGACAACCGCAGCAGAACGCTGACCAGATACTCCATCAGGGCCTGACGCTCGCGCGGGGCGCGATGGCTGTCGCGGCGAAAGCTCAGGTGGACGGCATCGCGCTGGGTATCGAGCTGAAACAGCGGCTCGTCATGCAGAAAACACCAGTACCGCTGCAGTTGCGCGTAGGCGGCGCGGATGGTCGGCGAATTCTGCAGCACCAGCCCCAACGGGCCGAGCGAATGCGGTGCGGCGCTGAGGCCGGCGCGCAGGGCAAATGCCGGATCCCCGGAGCGCTGCACGGCCAGCGCACACAGCTGTGCGGCGGTGTCTTCCGCAATCCGGCTGTCGACCGGCGCCGACGCGGGGATGCCGCAGTCCGCCAGCAGTTGTGGCACCGCCACGCCCCGCTCACGCGCGAGCAGCAGCAGGGGCTGCAGTACGCGATGCGAGACCCGGCTCACGAGCCGTGCTGATGCGAATGCGGGAGTTCGTGGAGGACCGATGCCGTCCCGGCGGGTGCACGCTGTTCCCACAGCTGCCGCCAGGTGGTCAGAGTCAACGGCGCGGGCGCAGTAACCGCGGTATTGCGGGCGGGAACGGTGGAATCAGCCTGCAGCGCGACAGCCGTCAGGGGCCGCTGATACACCCGCCAGCGCCAATCGCGTTGCACGGCGGTGTCGCGGTCTGAGTGAAAGCTCAGGGTGCCGTTGTCGACCCGCGGCCACACGGCATTCCCGGGCCCGCTCAGGCGCGTCGCGGTGGTGAGCGGTTCGCCGGTCCAGCGCGTGCCCCAGACCCGATGCCGCCAGTCGCTGTCACGGGAATCCATCCAGACCAGGTCAATGCCACCCGTAGCGGCGGCGCTGGCGGCGGGGCGCTGGCTCATGGCCTCCGGGTCGGTGGCGACCAGCGCGGGCGTCGACCAGTTCTGCCCACTGTCCGCGGAGTGCGCCATCACGATGGCACTGTTGACGCCGGCGGCGCGCAGCGGTTTGCTGTCCCAGGCCACCAGCACGCGGTTGTCCGCGCTGACGGCAACGGTGGGATGGCGGTCGGCCAGGGCGCTTTCATCGTCCGGATCTTCGGGATTGCCGTTGTTGGAGATGCGCGTTGCCGGCTGCCAGCTGCCGTCGCGGGGATCGAACCGGCGGCCCAGAATCTCCCAGTTGTCCGGGTCGGTGCGATCCAGTCCGGCGAAGCCGCCGACGAAGCCGGTCTGTCCGGTCCAGCCGGGGTTGATATCGAAGCGGTTGTCCTGCCAGACCACATGGATGATGTCACCCGGCGCGACGGCAAGGGCCGGCAGCAGCGAGGCCGGATCCCGCGGGCTGCGGGTATCCAGCGGGGTGCCCGGGGTGCAGGCCTTGTCGGCGGTCAGGTTGTCGGACGGCCCGTCGATGCCGATGCGAACGAAGACATCAAAGCAGCGCCGGGTGTTGTCGCTCCAGGCGAAGACCGGCGTGCCGTCGGCGGTGAGGGCCAGGTCGGGCCGGATCGCGCGCGCCGTACTGCTGTCGATGCGCATCTCCGGCTGCCACTGCCGTCCGCCGTCCACCGACATGCGCGCCCAGATCTGCGGACGCCGCGGCATCTGGCCGGCCCGTTCGTCTTCCCAGACCACCCACACCTGCGCACCCCGGGCCGCCACGCGCGGGAAGCGGGCGAAGCCTTCGGTGGCGTTCAGCCGGAGGGGGGCGGCCCCGGCGCGCCGGAACCACACGTCGGTGCCGGTCTCGGTGTGCAACTCCGCGACGGACACCACACCGGCATCGGTGTGCGCGAGGTCGGAGAACCCGCTGAACTGGTCAGCCGCGGCAAACACTTGGGCGGCGGCGTCGGTTGTGCCACGGTCGGCCGGCACGGCGATGTCGGTCTGTGGTTGCGGAATGGCGCCGTGGGGTAGCAGGAAGACCGGCGAACTCAGCGCGCGACGGTCACTCTCGTCGGCCAGACTGGCTTCGAGCCCGACACGCGGCACGCCGGGGCCGCGAATCTCGGCGCGGACCCAGTGGTGGGTATCCGGCATCGGGATGTCGAAGGTGAAATTCTGAGCGAGCTGCGTCACCTGAAAACGCTGGATCGGCCCGGCGGCCAGGCCGGGGCGGGCATAGACCAGCACGTCCAGACCCAGGGCACGTTCGGTGCGCACCTGAACGGTGACGGGTTGACCGGGCATGGCGGTCAGCGCATCGCCGACGACGCCTTCAAATACGCCATCGCCATCCGCGTCGGCATGCAGTTCCACGCGCGCCCCCAGAGGCGTGCCATCGGTCAGCGTGGTGCGCCCGCGCCGCAATGCATTGAGGATGGCCCGCTCGGTGCGCGCGGCGGCAAAGACCTCGGTCTGCACGGCGCCTGGCCCGAAGCCGAGCAGCCACAGCTCGCGGAAATGGTTGTCCGAACTGGCGGTGATGCCGGCCAGAAAGCCCGCATTCCAGCGATTCTCGGCGTACTGCAATTGCTGGGTGATGTTTTCACCGATGTTCCAGGCTTCGATGACATCGATGCCCAGGGTGTTGGCGTGCACGTTGGGGACGACGCCATCCTCGGTCCAGTCGCGATTGGCATGGTTGGTTTGAAACACCGCCGCCTGCCCGTGCGCATCCCATACCCCCTGCTGCGTGGCGCGAAAGCCGCGCTCCTCGTCGGCGGGGCCATTGAGAATCGTGTCCACACCGCCAAACACATTCGCATGCGGCCGACCGTTGGATTCTTCGCCCGGGATTAGCAACACCGCGCCGGAGGTCCACAGCGGATCCCAGTGCTGGTCGTAGGTGCGGTGATCGGTCAGCGGCAGGAAATCCAGACCCTGCAAGGTGGACTGCAAGATCTGATCGGCCACCGAGACATTGCCGGGCAGGGCGTCATCGCTGAGCTGGCGAAAGGCCGAGCCATCCGAACTGTGGTCGGTGTGCACATGCACATCCGAGGCCAGCCACAGGCCTTGCGGTGCTGTGGCGGCGATGGGTGTGGGCGGTGCCGGCGGTGGAGGACTGTCGTCGCGTTGCCCGGCCGGTCGTCCGCCATCGCAAGCCAGCAGTCCGCTCGCGGAAAGACAAACGGTGATGAGTGTGAGGCGATGAAACTTCGTCATGAAAGTCACTATGGTGGCGCGGTCTTCAGGTGCCGGGCGATGGTGGACAAATGATTCAAGCGTAGCGCAGTACGATGACGGCCTCGCGACGACGATACTGTCGAAGTGTCATCCGATCCCCGCTAAGATTTCAGCTATGAAACACGTCGTAGGCATAGGGCTGGTTGCAATGGCTCTCGGGGGGTGTGATGGCGGCCGTGACGAGCTGAAATCGCCCGCCATGGATGCCCGCGTCTGCGCAGCGCAGTGGCAGATGATGCAGGTCGACTTTCCGTCGGATGCCGTCAAAACCTATCTCTACCTGCCCTTCGTTGTTGAGGAAGGCACCCGCCGCGTGGAAGTGCGCTACGGCTGGACTGAGCGCAGCCCGCTACCGGCAACCCCGCTGACTGGCACCACCGTGGACCTGGGCCTGTGGGATGCGCGGGGATTGCAGGACGGGTTTCGCGGCTGGGGCGGCAGTCGGCAGGGGCGTATCGACCGGAACACCGGGCCGGTGTTCATCGAGGCGGATGCGGCGGATCGCGGCTTTCATCCCGGCCCGATTCAGCCGGGCGTCTGGCATGTCGAACTGGGTCTGGCGGCGACCTCGCTCGCGGGCGCCGATGTGCAAGTGGAGTTTCGCTGTGACCCCGCAACCCAGGCGGAACCGCGCCCGGCCGGGCCGTTACTGAACGCGACGGCGGTTCGCAATCCGGCGCCGGGCTGGTTTGCCGCCGACTTCCACATGCACGGCTATCACTCGCAGCCGAATGCGCCCGATTGGGAG
>JBDNBC010000041.1:0-3679 GCA_039768115.1 Oceanococcaceae bacterium | reverse complement strand
GGGCGACACGCACGGTATGGGCGTGACTGCATCGGTGCTCAACGCCAACCCGGAGGCCGTCATCGTTTTCTATGAGGGCATCAGTGATGCCGCGGAAGAGGAGGCCTTCACCCATCCGGCAGTTGATATCGTGACCACTAGTTACGGCCCGATCGGCTCGACCCCCCTTTCGGGGCACCTCACCAAGTCGTTCACCGGCGTGTGGGGGAACGGCAAGCTGCATTTTGGCGCCTGCGACAACACCCCCGCGCTGGCGCCCTTCGATGCGACCTGCGGCCCGTGGTGGAGCATCGGCGTGTCCGGCTTCGAGGAAACCGCCGCCAACGAGCCCGACCCGTCGTCCAATGGCCGACAGCCGCTATCCGGCACCTTCCCGGATTTCATCGCGGACTTTACCCAGACCTTGCCCTACTGCCAGGCCTGTGAAGACGGCTACTCCGATTTCATCGGCGGCACCAGCTTCGCTACTCCGCGTTCGGCCGGTATTGCCTCGAAGATTCTGCTGGAAGCCCGTCGTACGCTCGGTCATACGGGCGGCATCATCGTGATGGAAGCCGGCGACACCGTGATGGCCGCGGGCAACGGCCTGAACATTACCAACTGGCAGATCCGCCGTGCGCTGGAAGAGGCTGCGTGGGTGCCCGAGTTCGGCAGTTATGACCCGGTGGCTTCAGTGCTCAATACCGAGCTGGCGTTGCCCCTGCTGCCCGCCGTCGCTTTTGCGCAGGTGGGCTGGGGCGTGCTGAGCACGCTGGAGGAGGCCAACGTCATACCTGCCACGCTGGCCGCGCTGGGCGTGCTGCCGGGCGAGGTCGCGAGCAAGCCCTTTGGCTACTGCCAGTTCCAGACCACCATCATGCAGTTGCGCAAGACCTACTGGAACACCCTGGATCCGGCTTCGGAAACCTTCATGAACGCGCCCGACCCTGACCCGGTGCTGCCTTGCCCGTAAGAAACTCTACACAGAGGATCGCTACACTGCGCCCCACGTTTTGCTGATGGCGTAGGGCATGCTTGTTCATCCCGGTTTCGACCCGGTTGCGATTTCTCTGGGCCCCTTGCAGGTGCACTGGTATGGCCTCTCGTATCTGGCCGGGTTTCTGCTGTTCTGGATGATCAGCGTGCGGCGGGCGCAAACTCTGCCGCATGTGGCCATTCAGGGCTGGAACAAGGACGTTGTTTCCGACCTGATCTTCTACGGGGTGCTTGGCGTCATTATCGGCGGGCGCATCGGTTACGTGCTGTTCTACAGCTTTGACCGCTTCGTCGCTGACCCGCTGTATCTGGTGCAGGTATGGAAGGGCGGCATGAGCTTCCACGGTGGTCTGCTCGGGGTGATGGGCGCGATGCTGCTGTTCGCCAACAAAATGCAGATGCGCTGGTGGCAGGTCATGGACTTTGTCGCGGTCGCCACGCCGGTGGGACTGCTGACTGGGCGGCTCGGCAACTTCATTAATGCCGAGCTGTGGGGGCGCACCACGGAAGTCCCATGGGGGATGGTGTTTCCCGGCGCCGGCCCCGACCCCCGGCATCCCTCGCAGCTCTACGAGGCGGCCCTCGAAGGCGCGGTGATGCTGATGGTGCTGTTGTGGTTTGCGCGCAAACCGCGCCCGGTGCGCGCCGCGTCGGGCCTGTTCCTGTTGCTGTACGGCATCTTTCGCACGGTGGTGGAATTCTTCCGCACCCCCGATGAACACATTGGCTTCATCGCCTTCGACTGGGTCACTGTGGGTATGCTGCTTTGTGTGCCGATGTGGGCCGGGGGCCTGGCGATTCTGTACTGGGCCTATGCCCTGAACGAATCCCCGGCGACACCCGATGTCGCGGCTCCGGCCGCTGCGCAGAAGCGCAAAACGCGGAAAAAGAAATAACCATGCGCACCTATCTCGATTTGATGCAGCGCATCCTCGATGAGGGGGTGGACAAGGCCGACCGCACTGGCACCGGCACGCGCTCGCTGTTTGGCGCGCAAATGCGCTTCGACCTCGGCGCCGGCTTCCCGCTGGTAACCACCAAAAAACTGCACCTGCGCTCGATCATCCATGAGTTGCTGTGGTTTTTGTCCGGTGACACCAACATCGCCTATCTCAAGGACAACGGTGTCAGCATCTGGGACGAATGGGCCGATGACAACGGCGACCTCGGCCCCGTCTACGGCAGCCAGTGGCGCAGCTGGCCGGACTACAACGGCGGGCAGGTCGACCAGATCAGCCGCCTGCTCGACAGCCTCCGCAACAACCCCCATTCGCGCCGCCACATCGTTTCGGCGTGGAATGTCGGCCTTGTCGATCAGATGGCGCTGCCGCCCTGCCACCTGCTGTTCCAGTTCTACGTGGCCGAGGGCAAATTGAGCTGCCTTCTGTACCAGCGCAGTTGTGATTTCTTCCTCGGCGTGCCGTTCAATATCGCCAGCTACGCCCTGCTGACGCACATGATTGCCCAGCAAGTCGACCTGCAACCCGGCGATTTCGTCTGGACCGGCGGCGACGTGCACTTGTATTCCAACCACTTCGACCAGGCCCGCGAACAGCTCGCCCGAACGCCCCGGCCTCTGCCCACGCTTGAGCTCAGCAAAGCCGCCGACCTGTTTAGCTACCGCTTCGAAGACATCACCATCGCCGGTTATGACCCGCACCCGCACATCAAGGCGCCGGTGGCGGTGTAGCGGAAGGTATGGGGTCTCGCGCGGTGGTGGGTCCGTGAGAATCGGAGTGTCGGATGCCGGCTAGCGCCGGCCGGTTCCGCCATTGGTGGTGGTCGCGTCAGCGGCGGCGCCCTACAACGTGCCACTCCGTTGTGCTCGAGCCGTCCGGAGTCACGTTGGCCGTTTCCGAGTCCCAGAGCGTGCTCGAAGCGGCGCTTGAGGCCGGCCTGCCGTTCCCGCACAACTGCCGCGCGGGCATTTGCCACTCCTGCCGTTGCCAGTTGCTCGCGGGCGAAATCGAGGAGCGGCGCAACAAATCGCGCTTTGCCCGGCCGGTGGATGACGATGACAGCAACACCATTCTGGCCTGCCAGTCGGAGCCGCGGTCGGATTTGCGGGTGTACGTGGAGGCGCGGGGCAACCGGCCCATAACCGCAGATTAGCGTTCCGCAAACCTGTGCGGAAAGCGGGACTGCCAGCGCCAGGTGTCGGCCATCATGTCAGCCAGCGAGCGCGTCGCGACCCAGCCCAGTGCCTCGCGCGCCTTGCTTGCATCAGCCCAGAAGGCGGGCAGATCACCGGCCCGGCGTGGGGCAATCCGGTAGGGCACCCGTTGGCCGGTCACCTTCTCGAAGCTGCGCACCATCTCCAGCACCGATACACCGTGACCGGTGCCGAGGTTGTAGGCATGCAGCCCTCGCGAATGAGCCCGCTCCAGCGCCCGCACATGGCCTTCCGCCAGGTCCATCACATGCAGGTAGTCGCGGATGCAGGTGCCATCGGGGGTAGGGTAGTCATTGCCAAACACCGAAAGCGCCTCGCGCTGGCCTGCCGCCACCTGGCTCAGGTAGGGCATCAGGTTGTTCGGCGTGCCTTGCGGGGCTTCACCCATCAACCCGGAGGGATGCGCGCCAATCGGGTTGAAATAGCGCAAACAGGTGAGCGACCAGCGCTCATCCGCCGCGACCAGGTCGGCCAGCATGCGCTCCACCATCGTCTTCGATGCGCCGTAGGGGCTGCTTGGTTGCCCCAGCG
>JBDNBC010000040.1:0-4626 GCA_039768115.1 Oceanococcaceae bacterium | reverse complement strand
TACAGCCGTCTCTCCGATATCGTCAATTCCAACCTGCACTCGATGCTGGATCGGGCCGAAGACCCCGAAAAAATGATCCGTCTTGCCATCGGCGAGATGGAGGACACGCTGGTCGAGCTGCGTTCGAGTGCTGTCTCCAGCATTTCCCGGCGCAAGCAGCTCGAGCGCGAACGTCAGCGCCTGCGCGACAAGTGCCAGGAGTGGGAAGCTAAGGCGGAGCTGGCGTTGGGTAAGGACCGCGAGGACCTGGCCCGTCAGGCGCTGGTGCTGGTCGAAGATTTCCGCGCAAGGGATGACGATCTCGGCCAGGAGCTGGCCGCGCTGAACGAGGCGTTGGAGAAGATCGATACGGACGTGGGTCGTCTCAACGACAAGCTGCGGGACGCCAAGGCGCGGCAGAAAACGCTACTGCTGCGGCAAAACACGGCCAGCGTGCAGCTCAAGGCCAAGAATCAGATCAACGACGACAAGATTGCCGATGCGGTGGCCCGTTTCGAAGCCTTCGAGCGCAAGGTGGATGATCTTGAGGCACGCAGCGAAGCGCAGGATGTCGGTCGGGGCGAAGGCCTGGAGAAGGAGTTTGCTGACCTGGAACGAGAGGACGTGGTTGAAGAGCGGCTGACGCGCATGAAGGCGCGTCTGCGGCAGAATGACGAATCCGATACGCAAGGCTAAACGCCGCCCACAGCGCGAGGAGCGAACGAGGTGGATCCTCTTGAACTGATATTTGTGCCGCTGGTGGTCTTTGTGGCCCTGGTTCTGCCGGTGTGGATTGTTGCCCACTACGTGACGATCTGGCGCCGCGAAAAACGTGATCGCAGTCAGATCACTGGCGCGCAAAATGAACTGGAAACGCTGGCCGACCGCCTCGAGCGGCGCCTGGACGTCATCGAGCAGCTGCTTGATGCCGATGAACCTGACTGGAGAACGCACCGATGAACACGGTCATGAAGAAACTCAGCGCCCTGTACCGCAAGCCTGATGATGGTTGGGCCTTTGGCGTGGTTGCGGGGATTTGCGAGGTCTTGGGCTGGCGGGTCCGCCTCACCCGCGTGCTGCTGATTGTGGCCGCGGTCTTCTTTGGCATGTTCGGTGTGATCGCGGTGGCGTATCTGGCGGCCGTGCTGTTATTGCCGACTGTCGATGAGGTGCGTGATGAGCGGCCGGCCCCACGCGTCGAGCGCGCCCAGCGGCGGCATGCGACGATTCACCAGCGCTATGCTGACATTGGCGAGCGGCTGGATCGTGTGGAGCACTATCTTCACTCGGCGGAAGCGCGCCTGCGGCGAAAATTTGCAGACTTGTAATGGCCCGGTGGGCTCTGGGGAGATGTGATCATGCGGCGATTTCTGGGTGTGTTGGCACTGGTTCTGGTCCTCGTCGTGGGCTATGGGGCGTATGCCACGCTGACGGAGCCCGGTCATTTGTACAAGGCGGCGGGCGTGTTTGGCGGCTGCCCGCCACGGCCCAGCTGTGTGTCGTCGCAGGTTGCGTCCGATGAGGCCGCGTATGTGGCGCCGCTGGGCCCGGCATCGATTGCGGCGATGGCCCGTGCCATCGAGTCGTTGGGCGGCGATATCCGTACGTCGCAGCCCGATTACTTGCACGCCGTTTTTGTGACGCCGACGATGCGCTACCGCGATGACCTCGAAGTGCTACGCGACGGTTCGGGTTGGCAGGTGCGCTCGATCTCCCGCTTCGGCTACCGTGACTTTGGCGTCAATGCGCAACGTGTGGAGAGCCTACGCTCGGCGTTGGCCGCCGAGGCCGCGGATGCACCGTCAGCGCGGCCGGAGCCGGCGGGCCGCTGACGCGCCGGGCTAAAATAGCGGGCTTGCTCGAAACGACCCCGTCACCATGCCTACCCTTGTCCTTCTGCGCCACGGCCAAAGCCAGTGGAATCTCGATAATCGCTTCACCGGCTGGGTGGACGTTGACATCACTGCCGCTGGCCAGGCCGAGGCGGAGGAGGCGGGTCGGCTGCTCAAGGCCGAGGGTCTGCAGTTCGATTGTGCCCACACCTCGGTGCTGAAACGCGCCATTCGCACCTTGTGGACGGTGCTGGATGAGCTCGACCAGATGTGGATTCCGGTGCAACGCAGCTGGCGGCTCAACGAGCGGCATTACGGCGCATTGCAGGGGTTGGACAAGGCGGAGACCACGCGTCAGTACGGCGAGGCTCAGGTTAAGGTCTGGCGTCGTTCGTACGACACGCCGCCCCCGGCTATGGCCGTGGAGGATGAAGGTCATCCGCGCCATGATCCGCGGTATGCCGGCTTGGACACGCGAGCGCTGCCGTCCACCGAATCTCTGGCCACTACGCTTGAGCGAGTGCTGCCGTACTGGCATGACGCCATCGCACCGCAACTGCGTGCCGGCAAGACGGTGCTGGTGGCAGCGCACGGCAACAGCTTGCGCGCCCTGTACAAGTATCTGCTTGATGTGCCGGCCGAAGACATTGTCGGGGTCAATATCCCGACGGCCGTCCCGCTGAAGTTCTCACTGGATGCCGATTTACGGGTGATGGACCACGGCTATCTGGGGGACGCCGATGCCGTTGCGGCCAAAGCCGCTGCCGTTGCCAATCAGGCCACGGCAGGTCACTAGCCGTTCGCCGGCCGTGCGATGGCGGAATCGAAATCGCGCAGCCGTCCGGTATCGGCCAGGATGCCGCGTATGTCGTCCTGCAGGTCCTGCTTGAATCCCAGGTGGAAAAGCACATCAGCCACGACGAACAAGGGCGCTGAGACAAAGCTGCTGACGATGTTTTCGTAGAACGCGGGCCGGTTGCGTTCGAAATGCAGGTGGCCGTAAATCTGGCTGCTCCAGCCGAGAATCTGCCCGCCGAGGAATACGGCAATGATCACGCCCGGACCCATCGGGCTGATGCCATGAGCCGCCGCGCAGAGGGCACCGTAAAACGCGCTCGCGACCAGCCCCATGGTCAGATCCAGACGCAGGTAATAGATCGAGGTCAGCACAAAGTAGATGCCCGCCAGGGTCACCGGCCATCCGTCGACGCTGGTCAGTGTGACAGCCGCGAGCGGTACGTATGTGGAGAACAAGATGATCGGCACGCCGAACACATGAATCCAGATGTTCGTGCGTTGCTGATGGTACGCCGAGTAAAACGCCATTTCCCGGGCGAAAGAAGAGGGTGCTGCGGCCATGTGCGCGCTCCACGAAACGGTAATATGAGTGGAGACTGTGCCGTCGGGACGTCGCGATGGCCATCGCAATTCTTGCGACGGTAGCGTCATAAATTCCACGTATCCTCAGCCGATGACCAAGGCCTATCGCGATCCGATTTTTCTCAACTCGCCCGAAGCCCGTCCTCTTCGCATTCTAGCGGAGTATCTGGAGCCACGACGACGGCTTGATGCGTTGGGTGTCCGCAATGCGATAGCGTTCTGGGGTTCAGCGCGCATTCGTCCGGGAGACACCCATGTGGCGGGCGGGCAGGACTACTACGCACAGGCCTTCGCGCTGGCGCGACGCCTGGTCGAGTGGACCCAAGAACAGCATGACGACGCCGAGCGTTATTACATACTCACCGGCGCTGGCCCGGGCATCATGGAAGCGGCGCACGCGGGGGCGGCATCAATTGATGCGCGCTTCAACCTCGGGCTGAATATCAGCCTGCCTTTCGAACAAAGCGCCAACCCGTACATCCCGGCAGATCACCTCTTCGAGTTCCATTATTTTTTTACGCGCAAGTTCTGGTTCACCGAGTTGGCGCGCGCGCTGGTGGTGTTCCCTGGCGGTTTTGGCACGATGGACGAGCTATTCGAGGTGCTGACATTGATGCAGACCGGCAAGCAGCCGCGCCGCCCGGTCGTGTTGTTCGGCACCCCATTCTGGGAGGAAGTCTTTGACGTGCAGGCGCTGTCACGGCAGGGCCTGATCAGCCCCGAAGACCTGGAGCTCCTCATTTCTGCCGATGATGTCGAGTCGGCATTCGTCCAGCTGACCGGTGCGCTGGAAAAGGCGCCTCAGCCCGGCGCGTCGGAGTCACCCGCGCGGCGCTAGTTCGGGTTCAGGGCCGGCTCCCGATCCGCAGCCGAGCCATGGCACAGGTGCAGGCGGCCGACATCCGGAATCTGGGTCAGGAAATCGGCCCCCATTAACAGGCTGGGTGTGGTGTAGCCGGTGCTCGCGTGCGCGCCACCAAGAATGTGCTCGGCAATGCGGACCGGACCCCACGTTGTGATGTCATAGCCATTCGGCGTCTCGATGCGCCCGCGGACCCAGTCACCATCAGCATTGCGGACCTCACCCCACAGTGTCATGCGCTGCCGCAGGCGCGTATCGGCGTCGGGGCCATGCACCGTGCGGGTGATGCGATTTTTCAGCAGAGCCTGAATCAGCCCAAGGCGCAGCAGCGGGCGCAGCGCGTATGCCAGCCGCATTCGCCGGATCGTGCGTGCAGAGGCCGGGGTGAAAACCCGAATATTGGGAATGCCAGTACTGGCGTAGGCCGTGGCGACGTCGCCCCAGGGAATGGCCGTGGTTTGACAAGGGCCGCGGCCGAATTCGATCTCTCGCAGCAGCCGGCCGGCGCCAAGGGTACGCAGGTGCCCATGCTCGCGGGTGGTGACGCCGCGGGTCAAGCCATCGATGGTGGTT
>JBDNBC010000039.1:0-10753 GCA_039768115.1 Oceanococcaceae bacterium | reverse complement strand
TGCGTGTACGGGCTGCCCTGCACGTCATGCTTGGCCGGCGTGAAGCGCGTGCCTTCCACGTAGTTCAGCACCGTTACCGGCTGCCGGCGATACTTTTCGCAGGACTTACGCGCGGTGACCAGATCTTTGCCGGCCAGCGCCGGGTTCTTGCGCAGCTCGGCCTTGCTGTAGCGCTTCATGAACGGATAATCCAGCGCCCACCACACTAACCCGAGCACCGGCACCCAGATCAGCTCCTGCTTGATGAAAAACTTGAAGAAGGGCACATCCGGGCCAAGCACCCGCATCATCACGTAGATGTCGTTCCAGGTCTGGTGATTGCTGATCACCACAAACTTGCCCTGCGGCGATAGCGCCGTACCGCGGTGGATATGCCAGGTGCGTTTCTGCAGGTTCTCGGAGAGCACGGTGTTCATCGCCTGCCAGCACTTGCACAGCCAATGCAGTGCGTCGGTACACAGCCCCTGCCAGGGCCGAACGGGAATCAGCTTGAACAGGATGACCGCGTAGACCGGGATGGCCCAGAACAACAGGTTGACGGTAAACAGCAGCGAAATGACAACGCCCTGAATCGGGCCAGGCAGGAAATGCAGCATGGACGAACAACCGACGAATGAATGTCGGCGAGTTTACTGGCCCGGCGGGCCGCCTTGGGTCAGCATGCCGCTGATCGCCGCTTCGATTTCCACGGCGCGCGCACTGCCTTCGAGGACTTCACCGGCCCAGGCGCCCTGAATGCGGCCCTGCGGATTGACCAGATAGAAGGCCGGCCAGTACCGATTGCCCATCGTGTTCCAGTAGCGCATGTCGTTGTCGAGCATCACCGGGAAGCGGATGTCGAAGGCCTCCACCCGCCGCAGCACCTGCGCGCGGCCCCGCTCATGCAGCGACTCGGGCGTATGTACGCTGATAATGGCCATGTCGGAGCCGTGCCGGCGGTGCAGCGAATTCATCCACGACACGCTGCGACGGCAGCCGCGGCAGTCAAACGTCCAGAACTCGATCAGCACAGGGCGGCCGCGGTGCTGAGCCAACGTCAGTGGCGGTGAGTTGATCCAGTACTCGGGGCCGTTGGCCGGCAACTCCGGCGCCATCGGCCACGCGGCCGTGAGTGTGCTCACGCCAAGCCCTCCCAGCAACACCAGCAGGTGAAGCCATGTACGGGCTTGCCAATGCCATTGAGAAATTGACCACATCATGGCGGCTGTGACCGCAGGCACGGCTACCGGTTCGGCACAACGATACCGCCCATCACCCGACCAGCCCCCCGCTGCACCCCCATGATCAATCAGTCGGGCTGGCGCTGCCACGCGGCCCGGGTGGCGCCGCCGCCATCCTGCAAGGTCACCGAGGTATAAGGCATCGGGGGCAGTTCCAGCAGTACGCACAAGCTGGTCAGAATCTGGATTTGCAAGCGATCCGGCTGCGGTTCGATCCAGTCAGCCATCAGCAGCAACTGGCCTTCCTCATCGACGGACGCATCATCACGGACTTCCAGACTGAATCCGCCGGTGCGCCGCTGCCCCTGCTCAACAACGATGTAGCTGGCGTCTTCCGTCAATTGCGCGAGCTGGTCCACCTGCAACAGCTGCGCCACAGCGCTGGCCCGCAGCGCCTCGGCGGAATCGAACACCTGCAGGCGCGACGCTTCGGTGGGGGTTTCGCAAATCAGCGCCCGGCGCAGTTCATCGACCGACAGCGTCTGTGCTTCGAAATCAAAGCCCTGCCAGAACAGCAAAGGCTGCAGGGTGGTGCATCCCGTAAACAGCAGCAGCAGGGCTGAACTGAGCAGGAGGCGAATGCGGTTAGAGGGAATCACGTTCTGGACTCAGCACACGACGGATAACTGGCATGGTATCAAGGCCTCTGGATTTCGCGCCGACTCTCATGCCCGCAAACGACGCGCCCGAGCAACTGACCATCCGCTGGATGCTGCATGCGCTCGAGCAGGATGACCGCATCGACCCCGCTGGCCGCGCCCTGGCCGAGTCCCGGGCCCGCACCAGCGAAGACCCGATCACCGCGGTAGCCGAGTGTGAACTGGCGGACCGCAGTGCGCCGGGAGTCACGTTTGATGGTGCGCGCCTGACGGAATGGCTTGCCGAGCGCAGTGGCCTGCGCTACTACACGATTGACCCGCTAAAAATTGACGCCGCAGCATCAGCGGAGTGTGTGGCCTACGCCTACGCCCGCAAGGCCGGAATTCTGGTGGTGCGCCGCGGCCGGGAAACGGTCACGGTAGCCTGTGGCGACCCCTTTCATCGGCCCTGGGAAGCGGAACTGGCGACCGCGCTGAAAGCCGAAATTCAGGTGGTCCTGGCCAACCCGGCCGACATCCGCCGGTATCTGCTCGAATTTCACAGCCTGCTGTCGGCCAGCAAAGCCAGTGACAAAGCGCGCAGCGGGGGTGCCCAGGTCCTTGAAAACCTGGTGCGGCTCGGTCGCCGCGAAATCGTCAACGAGGACGACCAGAGCGTCATCGGCGTAGTTGACTGGTTGCTGCAATACGCCTTCGACAATCGTGCCAGTGACATTCACCTGGAGCCCCGCCGCGAGATGGGGCACGTGCGTCTGCGCATCGATGGCGCGCTGCACGAGGTATATCGCTTTCCGATCAACGTATTCGCCGCCGTTTGCAGCCGCCTGAAGATTCTGGGCGGTGTCAATCTGGTCGAGCGCCGGCGGCCTCAGGACGGGCGCATCAAGTCGGTCACCCCGGAGGGCAATGAAGTCGAGCTGCGGTTGTCCACACTGCCCACCGCCTTTGGCGAAAAGCTGGTGCTGCGCATCTTCGATCCGGCGCTGGTCAAGAAAAATCTCGCCGATCTGGGGATGAGCCCCGAGCAGGAAACGACCTGGCGCACCCTGTGTCGCGCACCGCACGGCTTGATTCTGGTCACAGGCCCGACGGGGTCAGGCAAGACCACGACGCTGTACGCCACGCTGCATCATCTGGCGTCACCCCAACGCAATATCTGCACGGTAGAGGATCCGATCGAGCTGATCGAACCGCGCATCAACCAGACCCAGGTCAACACGCAAACCGGCATGACCTTCGCCAGCGGATTACGCGCCCTGCTGCGACAAGACCCGGATGTGCTGATGGTCGGCGAGATTCGTGACCATGAGACTGCGGAAATTGCCCTGCAGGCGGCTTTGACTGGCCACCTGGTGCTGGCCACGCTGCACACCAACACGGCTGTCGGCGCCGTGGTTCGCCTGCTCGAACTCGGAGTCCCGGCCTATTTGCTGCGCGCGACCCTGCTTGGCGTGCTGGCGCAACGGCTGGTGCGCAAGCTATGTGCCCGGTGCAAACAGATCGAGCGCCTGGAAAATGCCGAAGAACGCTGGCAAGCTTTAGGGGCACGGATGGCTGTCCCTGAGCGTTTTCCCGTGGCCAAAGGCTGTCTGGCCTGCCGCGAAACCGGGTATCGCGAGCGCCTGGGGCTGTATGAAATTCTTGAAGCCGACGCCGCCTTTCGCCGCCAGATCACCGACCATACGGACCTGACAGACCTCGAGCACGCCGCCAGCCAAACCGGCATGCGTACGCTCAGCGATGCCAGCGGCGAGGCCATTCACCGCGGCCTGACCAGCCTCGACGAGGTGGTCCACAGCATTCTTTTCTGACGAACATAGGATCCTCCATGCCTGATACCTCTCTCTTCAACCCCGATGTGCTGATCGGTCATGCCCAGACTTTCGGGCTCAAGATCGCACTGGCGCTCGCGACTTTTCTCATCGGGCGCTGGATAGCCAAGGCGCTGGTCGGCGCGCTGCGCAAAGGCATGCAGCGGGGCAAGGTCGATCCGATGCTGATCGGATTCATCGGCAACGTCGCCTACGGCCTGCTCGTCGCGATTGTGGTCATCACTGCGCTGGGCCAGCTGGGCGTCAGCACGACCTCGGCCGCGGCGCTGCTGGGCGGGGCCGGCATCGCGATTGGCCTGTCGCTCAAAGATCAGCTCTCCTCGTTTGCGGCCGGGGTCATGTTGATCATGTTCCGGCCCTTTCGGATTGGTGATTTCATCGAGGGGGGCGGTGTCACCGGCGTCGTCGAAGAAATTCGCATCATCGCTACGGTGCTTCGCACCCTCGACAACCAGGAAGTCACCGTCCCCAATGCGGCCATCTGGGGCTCCACGATCACCAACTTCAATGCCAAGAGCACGCGGCGAATCAACCTGCCGATCGGCATCAGTTATACGGCTGACATCCGGCTGGCGCGCGACATCGCCGAACGCCTGCTCAAAGAGGACCCGCGCGTGCTCGACGATCCCGCGCTGTGGATCGGCGTGACTGAGCTTGCGGATTCGGCCGTGATTCTCAGCGTGCGTGCCTGGACCCTGACTCCCGACTGGTGGCAAACCCGCTGTGACCTGCTGGAGCGGATCAAGCTGGCCTTCGACGAGGCCGGCGTCGAGATCCCTTTCAATCAGCTCGATGTCCACCTGCACAAGGCCGAGTCCACGGCCTGATCGGCACTGTGAGCACAACTGATCCGTTGCTGCTGATCTGCTGGTATTCCGCCACCGGGCACAACCGCCAGCTGGCCCGCGCTGCCGCACGGGGCGCGCGGGCCACCGGGGATGCCCAGGTGCGTCTGCGCAGTGCACTGCGGGTGCAGGCCCCGGAGTTTGCCGCGGCCGCCGGCTGGATCTTTGTCGCCCCGGAGAACTTCGGGCAGCTCAGCGGCGGACTGCGGATGATGTTTGAACGCCTGTTCTACCCGCTGGAAACGGCATTGCAAGGACGGCCATACGCCACGATCAGCGGCTGCGGCAACGATGGCCGGGGTATGGCGCGTGACGTTGATCGCATTTGTGCGGGCTGGCGCCTACGCCGGGTGGCCGAGCCGGTGATTTGCCGCGGTCCGTTCGACGCCGGGCAGGACCAGCAGGCGGCCGAGCTGGGCGCGGCCATGGCCGCCGGACTGGCCGCCGGCGTGTTCTAAGGGCACACACGTAAAAACGGCCGCGCCGTCCATGGCGCGACCGATGCCGACCGAGCGGGAGGCAGTACTTCGAATCGACAACGCCATCCTCGCGCACGAACACGCCGTGCAGTAGGCCCGAATGCCGGCATTTGCTGTCAGTGCGGTCCTACGCAACCCACAGGTACCAGGCGCCCACGCTAGCCAGCGCGGCGGCAACCAGCCACAGCCAGCGGCGGCGACGGCGGGGCGCGGGCAGCATAGGCGGCTGATCCTGTGTCGCCAGCCAGTCTTCGACCAGCTTGCGGTTACGGGTGTGCGCCCGCCAGGCCATATCAAACAGATCGCCCACCAGCGGTACGAAACCGGCGACCGTGTCGATCCCGAGGTTGCGCACCATGCGCACGAGAATCGGGCGCGGTACGCCGCCGTAGTGCGCTTCCTTCACCAGCCAGACGCCCATCCCCAGCCCGATCACGTCGCCCACCACGGGCACGAGCCCGATCACCGGATCGAGGCCGATCGTAAAGCGGGTCCCCGGTACCGTCACCAGCTCATCCATCACTCTGGCGGTTTGGCGCAGGTGCGCGCGCAAGCGGTCACGCCGGGCCCGGCCTTCGGCGATCGACGGGATAGCCGACGACGGATCGCCGGATGGGTTTAGCGTGGACATGCGGGTTCACGACAGGGGACAACGGCTGAGCCGCTAGAATGGACCAACATCGGGAAGGGGTACAGATGTGTTGCGGCGAATAATCTGGGTGCTGACGTTCTGGTTGCGCAAGCCGCTGCTGGCGTGGGTGCGCATGAACATCACGCCCTCCCGCACAGCGGACACTTTGGGCATTGATCCCGCGCGGCCCGTCGTTTATGTCCTGCCTACCCGTTCCTACGTGGACAGCTGGGTGCTTGAGGCCGCGCTGCAACAGTCCGGCCTGCCGGTCATGCGGCAGCGCAATGCCCTGCCGGGTCCGGGTGAGCACGCGGTGCTCTATCTGCCGGCGGTCATGGATCGCGACAAAACGCTGATGGAGCTGTTCCGCGAGGTTCACAGCCGTGACGAAGTCGACCTGCAACTGGTGCCGGTCTCGGTGTTCTGGGGCCGTGACCCCGGCTCCGAGACCTCGGTGTTCCGCTTGCTGTTTTCTGATGCGGAAACGCCCGGCTTTCTGCGCAAGGGTCTGATTATTCTGGCCAACGGCCGCAACATCGTGGTCAATTTCGGCCGCCCGGCGCAGATGCGCGATCTCGCCCCGCCGGGAGACGACTACGAGCGCGTCGCGCGCAAGCTGGTGCGGGTGTTTCGGGTGCACTACCGTCGCACCCGCATCGCCACCCTGGGGCCCAGCCTGTCGCGCCATGGCCAGACGGTACGAGCTGTGCAGGCGCACCCGGAGGTGCGCGAAGTCATGCAGCGCATAGGTCGCAGCGAGGGCAAGACCGCCGCCGAGATGCGCGCCCAGGTGCGCAGCATGGTGACGGAGCTGGCGGCGGATTACTCCACCACCACGCTGCGCGTGCTCGAGATCGTCCTCGGTTGGATCTGGAACCGCGTCTATGACGGGGTCGAGGTCCATCGCGTTGAGCGCGTGCGCGAGGCGGCCAGCCGGGGCGGCGTCCTGTACATGGCTTCGCACCGCAGTCACATGGACTATCTGCTGCAGTCCTACGTGTTGTACAAGGAAGGGCTGGTGCCGCCGCACATTGCCGCCGGCGTGAATCTCAACTTCTGGCCCATGGGTCCGATTCTGCGCCGCGGCGGGGCCTTTTTCCTGCGTCGGAGTTTCAAGGGCAACCCCCTGTATTCAGCCGTGTTTCGGGCCTACCTCGACGAGCTGGTCGGCCGCGGCGTGCCGATCAGCTTCTATCCCGAAGGCGGGCGCTCCCGCACCGGCCGGCTGCTCAAGCCCAAGACCGGCATGCTGGCCATGCTTGGGGAAAGCTGGCTACGCAACCCCGACAAGCCGCTGACGATCATTCCGGTGTATCTCGGTTACGACAAGGTCATGGAGGTCAACAGTTATTTCAAGGAGCTGCGCGGCACCCACGGCAAGTCCAAGGAATCGATCTGGGAGCTGGCCAAAGCCAGTCGCATTCTGTCGCGCAAGTACGGCAAGGCTCACGTGTCTTTCGGCGAACCGCTGGATGTCGGCAGCTGGATCGCCCGGCACCATCCGGGCTGGCAGACGCAGGGCGAGGGCGAGCGTGCCGGATTTGCCGACGGCATCGGCACGCTGGCCGATACCGTCATGCGCCGGATCAATGATGCCGCGGTGCTGGGCTCCGGTGGCCTGTGCGCGCTGAGCCTGCTGACGACGCCGCAGCGGGCCATCGGTGAGGACGAGCTGGTTAAGCAGATCGCCTACTTCAAGCAACTCCAGGCCACGGCACCTTACAGCGCGCAACTGATCATTGTCGCGCAGGAGCCGGCGGCGATGATTGCCGAATACGAGCCCATCGCGCCGATGGCCCGTGCGGCGCATGCCTGGGGCGACCTGCTGCTGGCGCAAGACCGCGCCGGGGTGTTGATGACCTATACCCGCAATAGCGTCGCCCATGTCTTCGCGGTGCCCTCATTGCTGGCGAATTTTTTCCGCTCGCCGCGGCCGCGGGATCGCGACCAGGTTCTCGAGGAAGCGGCCCGCTACTACCCGTTCCTGCAGAGCGAACTGCATCTGCGTTATCAGAGCGAGGACCTGCCCGGCGCGCTCGCCACCCAGCTCGATGCGCTGCTGCATTGCGGGCTGATCGTCGAGACGGAAGAGGGGCTCATGCCCCCGCCGTTCGACACCTCGGCCTACGCCGCGCTGATCCGCCTCGCCAATATCGTGCGCGAAGCACTGGAACGCTACGCCCTCAGTGCCTTGCTGCTGGCCCGACAGCCGCTGGAGCGCCCCCTCGAGCGCGACGCCTTTGAGACCATCAGCCGCAGCATGATTGAGCGCATGGCCATCCTCACCGGTCGCGACGCGCCCGAGTTTTTCGACAAAGCCTTGCTCGCCAACTTCTTCGATACGCTGGAAATGGTGGGCATGGCGCACTGCGACGGCAAGGCCGAAGCGGGCGATTGCGCGCGCATTCGCATCGACCCGCAGCTCGACGCCTGGGCACGCAGCACACTCAAGCTGGTGGGCCCGGACATCAGCCAGGTTATCGTCCAGCTGGTTCACGGCGCTCCGGTCAGCCCCGCGGCCGCCACCGCAGATGCGGAGGAACCTTCCGCTACGGACTGACCCCAACGTGGCTTCGGCGGCACTTGTTGGCCGTCTTTGTTGCCGGCCGTGCTGCACAACCGCATGTTGCGGCCGGGCAGAGGCATCGTTAAGGTGCCGCAACGTTCTGTTTCACATTTCATTACAAAAGGGACATTTCCAACCCATGACTACCCGTTTTCTGTGGGCCCCCGCGGTTCTGCTGCTGGCTGCCTGCCAACCCAACACGTCTGCCGATGGCCAAGCCACGCCGGTTGCCCTTGATACCGACGGCCAGCAATTCTCTTACTCGGCCGGATACGAAATTGGCCAGCGCCTGAGCACCATGGGTGAGGTAGAGATTGATTCCGCGGCAATGGCGGCCGGCCTTGATGACGCACTGGCCGAAGCCGAGCCGCGGCTGAGCGCCGAAGAGATGAATGCGGTCAAGACCCGCGTCTATCAGGCCGCGGCCGAGAAGCGCAACGCCGAGGTCGCCGAACAGGCGCAGGCGTCCACGCAGCGCGGCATCGACTTCTTAGCCGAGAACAAGACCAAAGAAGGCGTGATGGTCACCGAGTCCGGCCTGCAGTACCTGATCACTGAAGAGGGTGAAGGGACGTCGCCGACCGCGACCGACACCGTCACGGTTCATTACAAGGGAACATTGCTTGACGGCACCGAGTTCGACAGCAGCTACAAGCGCGACCAGCCCGCGAAATTCCGTCTCAACGGCGTCATTCCGGGCTGGACCGAAGGCCTGCAGTTGATGAAGCCCGGCGGCAAGGCCACATTGTTCATCCCGCCAGAGCTGGCCTACGGCGAGCGCGGCGCCGGCAACCTGATCGGCCCGAATGAAACGCTGATCTTTGAAGTCGAGCTGCTCAGCGTCGAGCCGGCCGCAGCCGAAGGCTGAACCGGGGGGCGAATCACTCGCTCATTATTTACACACCCGCCACAACGGCGGGCGGCGCGAACGGCGATGCCAGGGATAACCCCCGGCATCGCCGTTTTTTTTTTGCTCAGCTGCTGGCGTCGTCCGGCTTCATCTCCAGCACACAATGCTTCGCGTAGTCGCCGGCTTCATTCATTGACCAGTCGCCCTTCGGCTTTTTCTCCAGCGCCTCGCACCAGGCGTCCGAACCGACTTGCGGGCTACATGCCGCCACCGCGCCGAGCAGAACCAGCGCCGGCAGGGCGAAGAGTGGGCGTGTTGTCATGGGAAATCTCGTGAAGTAGGTGAGCCTTCACTGTGCCTGATCAGCGGCGAGGCCGCCCCGACGACCGCACGGAGAGGGGAACTCGCCGCTCTTGACTCTGTCCATACGCCTTGGTATGTTGCTACGCAGCAATACTTATACGTATGGATATGAAAGCCAGCTCTCTGACAGCCAAGGATTGGGCGCAAGCCGCTCTCGATGCAATCACCCGCGGTGGCGTGGCGGCCGTGTCGGTGGAGGCCATTGCGCGTGACTTGAACGTTACCAAGGGCAGCTTTTACTGGCACTTTCGCAATCGCGCCGCGCTGCTCGGCGCGGCGATGGAACTCTGGGAAAAAAAGGAAACGGACGACATCATCGCGCTTGCCGACGCCATCACCGACCCGCGCAAGCGGATTCAGGAAGTGTTTCGTGCGGCCACGAGTTCCGCCGGCGCAGGGCGGCTGATGCTGGCACTGGCCGCCGCCAGTGATTCTGAGGAGATCGGCAACTTCGTCCAGCGCGCGACGCATCGCCGGCTGACCTTTCTGACCGACTGTTATCGCGCGCTCGGCCAATCGGCGGATGACGCCCAACGCTGGGCGACCTTTGCCTACTCCACCTTCATCGGCAGCCTGCAGTTGTTTCGTGACAACCCGGACGCCGTCCCCGCACAGGACATGACCGAATACTTGCGACTGTGCATTTCGACCCTCATCCCCCGCCAGGCCGGCGGCGCGACCAGCGTCGCCGCCTAGCTCACCTCCCCCCGCCCTGATCTCCCCCGCAGGGCACCCCCACCCGAGAAGGAGTCATTCTCATGACGACATTGCTCACTATCCTGGCCGGTATCGCGCTGTTTGGCGTGCTGGCCTTCACCGGCGCCAAGCTGTGGATCTGGTCCGCGGCATTCCTGGCGTTTTTTGTCGGCGGCAACCTGGTCGGCGCGATTGGCAGCACCGGCCTGATTATTGCCCTGGCGATCCTGCTTCCGGTTTCCGTGCTGTTCAACGTTGTGGCTTTGCGCCGCGCCGTTATCACCAAGCCGATCTTCAAAGGCTTCAAAGCCGTGTTGCCAGACATGACCAGCACCGAGCGTGAAGCGCTGGAGGCCGGCGATGTCTGGTGGGAAGCCGAGATGTTCCGCGGCAAGCCCGAGTGGTCGAAGCTGATGAACTTCAAGCAGACCCAGCTTACCGCCGAGGAGCAGTCCTTCCTCGACAATGAAACCGAAGAACTCTGCCGCATGCTCGATGAGTGGCAGATCTTCCAGGACAAGGCCCTGCCCGAGCCGGTCATGAACTACATGCGCGAGAAACGCTTCTTCGCGATGTTGATCAGCAAGGAATGGGGCGGCCTCGGCTTTTCGGCCTACGCACAAAGCTGTGTGGTGACGAAAATCGCGACCCGTTCGATCGTGGGTGCCGTCA